>JASHVH010000466.1 GCA_030039575.1 Acidimicrobiales bacterium
TGGGGTGGCGGGCCCTTGCTGCAGTACGTCAAGGCGGGTGTTGTCCAGCCCTTTGCTGACGCGGGGATGAGCGACGCCGGCACCCCCAGCTGGAAAAAGGACTTCCTGCCTTCGACACTGGACGCCGTCACTATCAACGGGAAGCTGTACGGCATGCCCATCCTGGGTACCCAGCCCGTGTTCTTCTTCTACAACAAGTCCATATTCGCCAAGTACCACCTGAGCTTCCCCAAGACCTGGCCTCAGTTGCTCTCGGACGTGAAGCTCTTCAATTCCGACGGCTTGATCCCGATCGCGCTGGGCAACGCTGACGAGTGGGAAGGGCTCATGTACCTCGAGTACCTGTCCGACCGCATTGGAGGCCCGCAAGCCTTCCTCAATGTGGAGGACAACCAGAAAGACGCCTGGTCCCAGCCCGCCATCCAGCAAGCCCTGGCCGACATCCAGACCCTGGCCAAGGACAAGGCATGGGAACTGGGTTATGACTCCATCACCTACACCGACGGCTCGACCGACGCGATGGTCTACGGCGGGAAAGCAGCTATGCAGCTGATGGGGGACTGGGACGTCGGTGGCATACAGTCCAGTGACCCCAGCTTCATAAACAGCGGAGGCCTCGGCATCGGCGCCTTCCCCACCGTGCCTGGTGGGAAGGGTAATGCGGCCGACCTCGCCGGCAACACCACGAGCTACACGGCTATGGCCACGCACATAAGTGCGGCCCAAACGTACGTGGCCGAGCAGTTCATGAGCTACTTCTATACGACCGAATACGCGAAGCAGGAGATCGCGGACGGCCAGGTAGCAGTGATCTCGGGGACTTCAGGCCTGCTGAGCTCGTCCAGCCTCAGGCAGTACCTGGTGCCCGTGTACAACGATGTCGTGAAGGCACCGTACTTCCAGTACTCCTGGGACCAGGCGCTTGGCCCCACAAAGGCCACGCCGATGCTCGACAACTTGTCCAAGGTGTTCGAGTTGTCCGAGACGCCGGCCCAATTCGCGTCCGTCATGAACCCCTACCAAGCGGGTTCATAACCGGCCGGGAGTTCCAAGGACCGAGGCCCGGCCCGAAAGGGCCGGGCCGGCCTTGTCCCAGCGGAGAGGTACTCATGACAGCATCCAGCGCTGTTCTTGCCGGCGGCCCGGTGACGAGGCCGGCCGTTTCCCGCCCGGTCCGCCAGCAAAGGTTCCGCGCCGACATCGCCGGCATTTCCCCCACCCTGGTGCTGTACGGGGTGTTCATCGTCGTCCCCATGCTCGTCGCATTGTTCATCAGCTTCACCCGGTGGAACGTCGTCGGCAGCTTGCAATGGGCCGGCTTTGCCAACTGGTCCCACTTCTTCTCAGACCCGGTCGCGCACCATTCCCTGCTGGTAACGCTGGAACTGGCGGGCCTTTCCTGGTTGATCCAGACGCCGCTGGCCATGGCCCTCGGCATTTTCATAGCGGGGACGCAGCGCTACCGCGCCCTCTACGCCTCGCTGTACCTGCTCCCTCTGCTCATGTCGACGGCGGGCCTGGCGCTCATGTGGCAGGGAGTGCTCGAACCCACTTTCGGCGGGCTGGCCTCCCTTGCCAGCAGCCTGCACATGTCGTTCCTGGACCAGAACTACCTGGGCAGCACCAGTATCACGTTCTTCGTGATCGTCGCCCTCATCACGTGGCAGTTCGTCCCGTTCCACATGCTCATTTACCAGGCCGGCCGGCGGGCCATCCCGGCCGAACTGTACGACGCCGCCAAAGTCGACGGGGCGAGCATACGGCAGGCCTTCCGCCACGTCACTTTGCCTCAGCTGCGGTACACGATCGTCACATCGTCGACGTTGATAATCGTGGGTTCTCTTACCTACTTCGACATCATTTACATCCTCACACTGGGTGGCCCGGGAGACACCACCAGGGTCCTCGCCATGGACATGTACAACGTCGGGTTCATGCAGACGACGTTCGGGTACGCCAGCGTCCTGGCTGTCATCCTCGGGCTCATCGGGATCATTGTCGCCGTGGGCCTCGTCCGGATGACGGGCTTCGGGACGATGCAAAGTACGCAGGAGGGGATGTTTTGAGCTCCGCTCCGGTCCTGCCGGCCCCCGGCGCCACCACCCAGGGCGACGAACAGTTATCGAGCACGGTCTGGCGTGGAGCACCTCGACGCCCGGCCGCGCCTCACAGGAGGGCGCGGCACCGGGCCAGGCCGCAACTGGCTTCCTTGGGCCGGAACAACTGGACGGCGCGGTTCGGCGCCTTCGTCCTGGGGACGATCTGGCTCTGCATAGTCCTGTTCCCCATCTATTACATGGTCCTGGCCAGCTTCCGTTCGCAAACCCAGTACCTCTCGGCCAACGCGTGGCTGCCCGAGGACGGCTTGTCAATATCGTCCTGGTCCACGATCTTTTCCAGCGGGACCGGCTTGTGGCATGATTTCCTCAATAGCGTCATCTATGCCGCGGGGACAATAGTCATCGTCGCCACCCTCTCCCTGGTGGCGGCGTTCCGGATCGTGCAGCGAGGCTCGCGTTTTTCGGCCGTGTCTTTCCGGCTCATACTCTTCGGGCTGGCCGTGCCCATCTATGCCATCCTCATCCCGCTTTACGTCATCACGCTGAAACTGCACATTTACGACTCACTATTCGGCCTCATTTTGGTGACTTCCGCCTCGTTGATCGCGGTGGCTGTCCTGCTCACGGTGAATTACGTCCGCATGATCCCGAACGAGCTCTACGATGCCATGGCCATCGACGGGGCCGGGGAATGGAAGATCTTCTACCGGCTCGTCTGGCCGCTGGCCCGTCCGGTGGTCGGGGTAGTGAGCATTTTCGCCGGGCTCGGCGCCTGGAACAACTTCGTGCTCCCGCTCATACTCACGCAGTCCAACAGTGACACGGTGCTGCCGCTCGGCTTGTTCAAGATATCGACCACGGCGTCCGGGTACGGCGTGAACGTGCCGGTCGTAATGGCGGGCGTTGTTCTTTCGGTCCTCCCGTTGCTCTTCCTCTATATCGCGTTACGCCGCCAGTTCGTTAGAGGGATTGGTGGCTTTGCCTTGCGATGAGCAGCGCCGGGGCCCCGGCACCGTTCGAGTAACCACACCCCACTGAAGGCCCAGGAGACCTGATGACCGCCACGCCAATCTATTCCGATGCATCTTCGTCCGTCGAGGACCGGGCGTCGGACCTGATCGACCGGATGGACCTTGACGAGAAATTGGCCCAGCTCGGGGCGGTGCGGTTCCCGGACTTGATGAAAGCGCACCGGTTCGACGAAGAGTCAGCCCTCCAGGTGATCCCGCACGGTATCGGTCAAGTGACCCGCATAGGGGCGACCACGGGCCTACAACCGGCACAGAGCGCCGAACTTGTCAACCAGATCCAGCGGCTGGTGGTCGAACGGACCCGGCTCGGTATACCGGTCGTCGTGCACGAGGAGTCCCTGGCCGGCTACTGCGCCCGTGATGCCACCGTCTTCCCCCAAGCCCTGGCCCTGGCCAGCGCCTGGGATCCCGACCTCATGGAGGAGGTGGCGTCGGTGGTCAGGCGCCAGCTAATGGCGGTGGGCGCCCGCCAAAGCCTGGCACCCGTGCTCGACGTGGCCCGCGACCCGCGCTGGGGCCGCCTGGAGGAGACCTATGGCGAAGACCCGGTCCTGGCCGGTGTGCTCGGGGCCGCCTACGTCAGAGGCATGCAAACCGGGGACCTTTTCCACGGCGTCCTGGCCACGGGCAAACATTTTTTGGCCCACAGCCTCTCGGAGGGGGGCCGCAACCATGCGACCGTGCAGCTCGGGCCGAGAGAGTTACGAGAGGTTTATGCCGAACCTTTCGCGGCTGCTATAAGAGAGGCCGGTCTCGCTTCGGTTATGAGCTCGTACAGCTCGATAGACGGCCTTCCCGGCAGCGGTTCGGCCGACGTCCTCACCCACCTGCTCCGAGGGGAGCTCGGTTTCGAAGGCTTCGCCGTGGCCGACTATTCGGCCGTCACTTTGCTGGCCAGCTACCACAAGGTGGCCGCGGACAGTTCCGAGGCCGCCGTCAAAGCGATCACCGCCGGCCTGGATCTCGAGCTGCCCGCCCTGGACTGCTACGGCCAGCCGCTCAAAGCGGCCATTGTCAGTGGTCAGGTGCCCATGGCCGTGGTGGACACGGCCGTACGCCGCGTGCTCATTTGGAAGTTGAAACTTGGCCTTTTCGAGTCGCCGTACGTCGACACCGGGCGGGTGAGCGCCGTGTTCGACGACCCCGGTAACGCCGACCTGGCCCGCCGGGCGGCCACCAAGGGCATAGTAATGCTGTCGAACAACGGCGTTCTGCCGCTCCGGCCGGACCTCGGCGTAGTGGCGGTTATCGGGCCTGCCGCTGACGACCGCCGATTATTGCAGGGCGATTACCACTACCCCGCGCACCAGGAACTGCTCCTGGAGACGGTTGATGCGCACGCCGGCAACGGGCACGCCACGGGCGACGGCGCCACGGGCGACGGCAACAAAGCGGGCAATGGCGCCGGCGCCGCCAAAGATGCGGCGGCGGACGGCGATGAAACCGAGGAGTTCTCCGATTTCATCGTGCTGCCGAGCGGGCGGGGGGCGTTCAAACCGGGCGCGTACTACACCGAGCACATCACGCCTCTCGAAGGCATCCGCGCCGCCCTGGGGCCCGGGGCGCGTATCGTCTTCGAAAAGGGCTGTGAAGTACAAGGCGACGACCGCGGCGGTTTGCCGGCGGCGGCCGGGGCGGCCGCTACCGCAGACGTGGCCATCGTCGTAGTCGGAGGGCGGTCCGGTCTTGACCGGAGGTCGACTGTCGGCGAGGGCCGTGACGCCACCGACCTTCGTTTGACCGGCGTCCAGGAGGAGCTAGTGGAGGCGGTGACCAAGACAGGTACCCCCACGGTCGTCGTAGTAATGAGCGGTAGGGCGCACGCGCTGAGCCAGGTGGCCAACGAAGCCTCCGCACTACTTATGGCTTGGCCTCTCGGGGAGCAAGGCGGCAACGCGCTGGCCGATGTCCTGTCGGGTAAGGCCGAGCCGGGGGGGAGGCTGGCGGTGACCCTCCCGCGGGTTGCCGGCCAGGTCCCTCTGTACCACAGCCACCGGGCGGGCGGCGCCCGGAGCATGTTCTTCGGGGACTACACGGACTCTTCGCACACGCCCCTGTTCTATTTTGGGCATGGGCTCGGGTACACCGAGTTCGAGCAGTCCGACCTGGTCGTCGAGGGCACCGACACGACCTCTCCGGTCTCGGTCCGGCTCACGGTAACGAACACCGGGGCCAGGCCGGGCGAAGAGGTCGTGCAGCTTTACGTCTCCGACCTCGTGGCGTCCGTGGCCCGCCCCGAGTTGTACCTCATCGGTTTTGCCCGGGTTGGGCTGCAGCCCGGGGAGTCCAGAAGCGTCCATTTCGAGGTCCACCCGAGCCGTCTCGCTTTTTTCGACGAGTCCATGCGATTTGTCGTCGAGCCCGGGCAGTTCCGCTTTGCCACCGGCGTGTCGGCCGGTGCATTGCGGCAGGAGAGCGTGGTCAGGCTGACCGGCGAAGTGGCCAGGTACTCGCAGCGGTCCGTGGTGGCCGTAAAGTCCACTTTGGGCCAGCCTTACGCGGTCGGCCGTCAATAGGGCCACCCCGCCAAAAGGCTGGTACCCTCGAGACGCGTTTAAAGCGGGACCCCGGGCGCCGGGCGCCGTGGCCGGTTTGTGACGGTTTTTGCGTACAAATTCTACAAAGCGCCCGCCCGGTTAGAAGATCGGCCTTCCCTTCTCATCAGGGATCCCCGATTTACGATAGAAGTAGGCATTTATGACGTCGCGCCATTCACGGGCGTGAAGGACCTGTCTGGCCAACCGCTCCTCTACGGCGGCGAAGCGGGCCACATCGACTCGCCCGGCCAGGCTCCGCCACATGGTGAGCAGGTCTTCGGCGACGGCGGCGCCCTCGAAATGGCTGTCGTAGATGTGCTGGATGATCGTTTTGCCCGAGCGCAGGACGTACCCGTACGGAAGATGGTGGAAAAAGAGGAGCAATTCCTCAGGGCACGTAGCCGGGTCGTCGAAAGCGCTCCGCCACGGCTCGTCGTACTGAGCGGTAAACCCGGTCCCATGCGACGTGCTGCGGTCGACCCCGACCCCGGCGAAATCGGCGAAGTGGTACGTCCCCCACCGGGAATATTCGTACCCGTCCGGGCTCGGCCCGTAATGGGTGCCCGGGGTGACCATCCAGCCCACGCCCAGGGGCGCGGTGTAGGCCTCGTAGGCCGGCCACGAGGCCATCAGCATCCTGCATATGACCTCGGTCGTCGTGTGGTCCGCACCGAAGGTGAGACCCGCCCACTCCGATGCCACGTGAGCAGCAGAAGCCGTCGTGTCCCAGGCGAGGCGCCCGAAGCCGTAGAGGTTCGCTTGCGCCAGGTCGTGGCCCGTCCAGTTTGGTCCGTCGCCAATATTGGCCACCCCCGCCACGCCCGTGACCGACTGGGCCACCCGCGCCCCTTCGCCGAGGACCGAAGTCCGAGGCCGGAAATCGAGCACTTCTTTCCACGCCGGGACGAGGTAGCAGAGGTGCACCTGCTGGCCCGTATATTCCTGGGTCAGCTGTAGTTCGAGCATCTGGGCGGTGTGGCTCATGCGGCCGAGCAACGGCGAAGGCGGTTCCCGCACCTGGAAATCCATCGGGCCGGCTTTGACCTGCAGGACGACATTGTCGGCAAAGCGCCCATCGAGCGGCAAGAACTCCTCGTACGCCGCCTTGGCCCGGTCCGTACTGCGGTCGCGCCAGTCCTGCTGGCAGTCATATACAAAGCACCGCCACACCACCAGCCCCCCGAACGGGGCGAGCGCCGCCGCCAGGACGTTTGCCCCCTCGGCGTGGTCGCGCCCGTAGTCGCGTGGGCCGGGCAGTGATTCCGACCCCGCCTTCACCAGGAAACCACCCAGGCCCGGAACGAAAGAGTAGGCCTTGCGGGCCGTTTGTGACCACCATTCACGCACCTCGGGGTCGAGCGGGTCGGCCGAAGCGAGCCCGCCGGAGGCGATGGGGCCGGCGAAACCGACCGACAGGAACAGGCGCACCCCGAACGTGTTCAATATGTTTGCCAATTCGCCCAGGCGGGGCAGGTGGCGCTCGGTCAGAAGGGCCATGGCGTCTACGTTTACGTTGACATTGTTCAGTGCGATGGCATTGATGCCTACCGACGCCAGTAAGCGAGCATAATCCGCCAGCCGCCGCCCGCCCAGGTAAACCTCACCTTGGCTGAAAAAGACCGAATTGCCGGCGTAACCCCGCTCAACGGTGCCGTCCAGGTTGTCCCAGTGGTCGAGCATCCGCAGGTCGAGGTCAGGCTGCTCGACCAAAGGACCGGCCGGCAGGTCCAGGCCCAATTGGAGACGCCGCAGCAGGGCGAAGGCGCCGTACAGGCAGCCTCGTTCGCTCCCGCCGACGATGGTGACCGCGGGGCCCGGTGACTAAGGAGGACGAAACCGTCACCCCGGGGCGGGTTTGTACCGGCCCCAGCCAGCGCCCCGGTCATCCCCGCGTGGGTGGTCGTCCCGATGGCGATGTAACCGCCGTCGCCAGGGCGGTCGTCGAGTAGCTCCGGTGGCCGGCCCAGCAGCGCGCCGATCCCTTTTACCAGTTCACCTCGGGCGGCAAGCAGTACAGCGGACCGGCCCGGCGCCACCAGGTTCTGAGAGAAGGAGCTGTACATGGCCATCAACCGAGGGTCACGGACCGCCTTGTAACGAAGCCAGCACTCGTAGCCGGTCTCGTTGGGCGGGACAGTGGAGTTACCGAAATTTTCGGCCAGGTCCCCGATGATGGCCTTAGCCTTGTGCTTCACCTGTCGGGCGGTCAAGCCCGGCCCCGCCTGTTGGGTGCGGCCACCGGTCGCCTGCCGCGACACGAAAGATCTGCAGGCAAAATCGGCCCGGACCATCCGCGGCTATTCTTCTCGGACCTCCCCCAATGCGCCTGCACTAAGGGGCCTTCGCCTGACCAAAACGTCAGGCGTTACCCTGTAGCCGCGTCGTATCAGCGAAAGGGTAACGCGATGAACCAGAACATACAGCCCGTGTCCGCCGCCCAATCCGGCAAGGCCTACAGGATGGGCCGGATCTTCGGCCCCGACGGGAAGACGGTAGTGCTCCCGCTCGACCACGGGACCATGCTCGGTCGAGTAGCCGGCCTGGAAGACCCGGTCAGGGCGCTCGAGACATTCCTGCCCCTCAGCTGCGACGGCTTCCTCATCGGCCCCGGCCTAGCCTCACGTACGGCACCGATGTTCGCCCACCGCAATGCCCCGGCCCGGTTGCTTACGGTTGACTCGTACTGGAAAGCGGGAGAGGTGGGCACCACGGCAATGATCGCTGCCATCGCCAGCGCGGCGGCGCTCGGCGTCGATGCCGTCAAGGTCCTCATGCCATGGAACACGCCGGCGGCGGGCCGGGCCGCCACCGTCAACATGGTCTCGTCGGTCGTCCAAGCGGCTGCCCCGCTCGGGCTCCCCGTAATGGCCGAGCCGATCGCATTTGAAATGGAACGCGGCCCTGAAGCGGTACAGGTCGAGGCCGACGGCTGCCGCGTGGCAATGGAGCTCGGGGTCGATATCCTCAAGGTGGCCTACCCGGGTGACGTGGGCACCCTGGCCTCGTGGCACTCGGAACTGCACCTCCCGATCGTCATGCTCGGAGGCCCGCAGGGCGGCGCCACAAGCGACCTTTTGTCGATGGTCTCGGACGCCATTAGAGCGGGGGCCAACGGGATCGTGATCGGCCGCCGCGTATGGCAACGGCCCATTGACGAAGCGGCCAGCCTCCTGGAAAAGCTCTATGCCATCGTCCACGGCACCCCCGTGTCCGTCTGAGGCGTGCCGGCTGGTCTTGGCGCCGGCCTCGGCAGTAGCGAGGCCTCAGCCCGACCTGGCGTGGGCCGCCACGGCCTCCATGGCGATGGCCAACATCACGCATCCGGCGTCGGGATGGCCTTTGGCCCGTTCCGGGGCCCAGCTCGCTCGCCCGGCTTTGGGCTCCATTTCGGCCGTGGCCTCAGCCGCCGCCTTGGCAGACCGCGCCGCCAGCTCGAGCGTCTCTGCGGTGCCCAGGTCCGAACTGAGCGACAGCTGCAGGCTGTCCGTCACCGCGTCCAGGCCGTCCACCAGCGTCCGGTCGCCAACAGCCGCTTTTCCTCTCGCTTCGATGCCCTTCAACGCCGCTTCGAACGCCCGCACGAGCGCCTCCACTGTGTCTACGGGCGGGTCCGCCAACGCCTTGCCCGCCCGGAGGAAACCGGTGGCGACGAGAGTCCCGCTCGTCGACGGCGCGCTGCGGGCGATGGCCGCCCCGCAACTGGACAGCAACTGGCCCACGCTCAGTCCCTCGCTCCCGGCCAGCACGTCCTTGAGCGCCTCTGCGGCCTGAGACATCGTGATGCCGAGGTCCCCGTCGCCGGCGTAACCGTCAAGCCGGTTGAGCTCGGCCGCCGACCCTTCGACGGCGTCCGCGGCAACGGAAAGATAACCGGCTAGCCCGCTGGCAGTCACCGCCGTTACCGCCTCACCACAAAGGGTGACTCGCAGGGCGCGTCCAGAAGCCTCAGGATCTCGTCGTCCAGCCTTAACACCGACACCGATGCGCCTGCCATCTCCAGAGAAGTGGCGTACTCGCCGACCCACGTCCACCGCACCGTTACCCCCGAGGACGCAAGGGCGGCGTGGACGGAACGGAACAGGACGTAAAGCTCCTCCCTCGGTGTGGCCCCGAGGCCGTTCACAAGCACAGCTGCTTCGTCTCCGGAACGGAACGGCAGGTCGGCGACGATGCGCCCAACGAGTTGCCCCGCGATCTCGGAGGCCGGCTCGAGGGAGCCGCGCCCGACCCCGGGCTCGCCATGGATGCCCATGCCGATCTCCATTTCCCCTGCCGCCAGGCTGAAAGTCGGCTCGCCCGCGGCCGGCACCACGCACGGCGACAGCGCCACTCCCATCGACCGGAGCCCCGAAGCCGCCCGCTCCACTACCGCCACGACGTCTTCGAGTGAGGCACCTTCTTCGGCTCGTGCGCCCGCCACCTTGTAGAGCAAGGCAATGCCGGCGACGCCCCGGCGGCGGCTCTCGGGCCCGGCGGGGGCGGACGCCACGTCGTCGGTGCCCAGCACGGTGGAGGTTTCGATCCCTTCCTCCGAGGCCAGCTCGGCAGCCAGGTCGAAGTTCATCACGTCGCCCCCGTAGTTGCCGTACAGGTAGAGCACCCCCGTCCCGCCGTCGACAGCCCTGGTCGCCTCCAGGATCTGCTCCGAACTGGGGGAGGCGAACACGTCCCCCACGGCCACCCCGTCCGCCAGGCCATACCCTACATAGCCGAGGAACAGGGGCAGGTGCCCCGAACCCCCGCCCGTGACGATCCCGACCTTGCCCTCCGATGGGGCGCCGGCGCGGACGAGCACGCGCCGGGCGGGTGAGCGCAGGCTTTCCGGATGGGCGAGGAGGATGCCCTCGAGCATCTCGTCCACAAAAGCCTTGGGTTCGTTGATGATCTTTTGCATGGGCATTGTGCGCCCCCTATCTGATCAGCCCTTATCTGACTGGGCTTAGCGGGTTTCGCGGACCTCGGTCTTCTTGCTCGGCCGAGGTTAGGTCGGGGGGCTTCGGGAAGGCATCTGGGCCGCTGAACAACCCCGCCGCGCAGCCCCCGAACAGGGCGGCCCCTCGAGCCCCGGCCTCGACGACGTCGGGCCAGCGCACCCGGGAGAGGAGGCGACGCTTCCGCTCGCGTAAACCGGCCAGGTGCGACCACCCGCCCGTAAGGACGAGCTCGTCCGCCGGCCCCGCCTCCACCTCGGTGGCCCGTAACAGGCGGGCGGCACCTTCAGCGACCTCGTCGAGGGCGGCGTTCCACAGCGCGGACGGGGAGGCGTCGGGGCCGATACCCGTAAGCGACGGGAAGGAATCGGGCCCCTCTCGGACGACGCGCAGGGGACCGGCGGTGACCCCTGTGGCGGCCTGGTCGAAATGGGCAAGCCCCTCGTCGTCTATGCCGAGCAAACGGAGGACCGGACCGAGCACGAGCCCCAGGGTTTGCCCACCGAAGAGCGAGTACTTTTCGGGCACGGTATGCCAGCCGGCGGTGAGACCGGACGCCACCACCACGCGCAACCGGTCCTCGGCGATCGGCGCTACCGTCCTGACCAGGCCTTCGGCCGAGCCGCAGGAGTCGAGCAGTGCCCCGGGGCCGGTCGCCCCTGTACCGGCGGCGACGCAGATGTGGTCATGGCCCGCCGACGCCAGCGCGGACCCCCGCAACCGCTCGAGCGACCTGGTCGCGCCGCCGCACGCACCGCTAAACGTCCGCAACGAGCCTTCCGTCACCCGCCCCACGAGCTGGCCAGCCTGGACAACCGGCGGGAACAAGTTCAACGGCACGCCCGCCCACTCGAGCCCTTCCTCCCACCATCTCCGCCCTTCGAGCAAAAGTGCGCCTGTGCACGAAGCCAGCGACGCCTCGGCCACCTGCTCTCCTCCCAGGGCATGGACTACCCAGTCGGCGACGCTAAGCGCCCGCACCGCCGCACTACCTTGGTGGCGGGAGCGCCACGCCAGCTTCACCAGCGTGCATTTAGGGGAGGGAGCCAGTCCTGTGCGTCCCGAGAAGGTTGGCCCGTCAAAGGCCCGGACCAGGTCCGCGGCTTCCTTATCGCCGCGAGTGTCGTACCAGGCGATGGCAGGCGCCACAGGCTCCCCGTGCTTGCCCAGGAGGGCTACTGTCTCGGCCATGCTGGTGACGCCGACCCCGATCACCTCCCCCCCTGGAGCCAGTTCGAGGGCGGTGCCCACCGCCCGGCCCACGGCATCGAGGACTTCGAGCGGGCCGAGTTCGGCACCGGTCGGTACCTGGTGCCAAGGCGTGGGGACGCTGCCCCATGAGACCTCCACGCCCTCCGGGCTCACGACTGCCGCTTTTGTCATGGTGGTGCCGATATCGACGCCCACCAGCAGTTCACCCGGTCCCTGCATCTCGTTTCACCACCTTGACAAGGGTGGCGCGACCCGAAAGCCTGTACTGACTATGGACTTGTGCTCGCGGAGCGCGCCGCGGCGCGGAGGCCGGACGTGGTAGCCGACGAACCCCGGTTCGGTGACGGAGGCGGGCCCCGGGATGCGGACGGTCCGGGCCGTCAGGCCGGAACTGACGGGGGCGTGGCCGTCGACGGTGAGGTGCCGGTGATCGCCGTGAGGGGCATCACCAAGCATTTCGGCAGCATACAGGCCCTCAGAGGTGTGGATCTTGACGTCCGCCGAGGTGAAGTGGTGGGCCTTGTCGGCGATAACGGGGCCGGCAAGTCGACGCTCGTGAACATTCTGTCAGGCGCGCTTCAGCCCAACGGCGGGACGATCCTGGTTGATGGTAAGGCCGTGACCTTTGGGTCTTCGCTCGAGGCCCGCCGGCTCGGGATCGAGACCGTGTACCAGGACCTTTCCCTTGCCCCCGACCTGAGCGTGTGGGCCAACATCTTCCTGGGTCGAGAGGAGACGGTCAAGGGACCGCTCCGGGTGTTCGGCTGGCTCGACCGCCGGGCCATGGCCCGCTCTGCCGAGGCCGACCTCGAGCGCACCCGCATCCGCATCGGCTCGGTGAGCTCCCTCGCCGGCCGTCTGTCGGGTGGCCAGCGCCAGGCCATCGCCGTCGGCCGGGCCGTGGCCTGGGGTTCGAAGGTGATCCTGATGGACGAGCCCACGGCCGCCCTCGGCGTTGAGCAGCAAGAGAGAGTTGGCCAACTGGTCCGGTCCGTTTGCGAAAACGGCGTGCCCGTCCTGTTCATCAGCCACAACTTGCCCCAGGTGCACAAGATCTGCGACAGGGTGGTGGTCCTGTTCCAGGGCCGGGTAGTTGCCAACCTGCGCCCGGCCGAGTCCTCGGTGGACGAGATCGTAGCGTGGATAACCGGCGCCGCCATGGGAGGCGCCCGCAGTGGCCTCTAACTCGAGGTCCGTGAAAGGGCGGGTGGCGTGCCCCTAAGGCTTCCCTCCGCGCTAACCCCGTCGGGGTCGGTCTCACCCGGTGCCGGCCCTGAGGGCGAGGCCACCCCCACGCGAGCGGCTTGGCTCAATTGGGTCGACCGCACCGGGGACTTCTGGATAGTCGGCGTGCTCGGGCTGATGGTCCTGGTGTTCGGGGTACTGGCGCCCGACCTGTTCACGCGAGCCAGCTGGCTCAACACGTCCCAGTACGCAGTCGAGTTCCTGCTCCTGGCCATCGGCCAGACTTTCGTGATCATCACCGGGGGTATCGACCTCTCCGACGGGGCCGTGCTCGGTTTCACCGGGATGGTCTCCGGCGTCGTCATGCAAAGCATGCTCGCCTCTCACGAGAACACCCTGTTCACCACCATCGTCGGGTTCGCGGTTGCGCTGGCGCTGGGGGCGTTCATCGGGTTCGTAAATGGTTATCTCATTACTCGTCTGAAGCTCCCGCCGTTCATCGTCACCCTCGGTACGCTCACCGCGATCGGCGCCGCCCCCAGCCTGGTGAACGGGGGCAACGAGATCGTCAACCTCCCGCCCCAGATCGGCACTCTGGGGACAGCCACCATCCTCGGGGGCTGGATCTACGCAACAGTTCTAATCGCAGCAGTGGCCTGTGTCATCATGGGCCTGGCGCTCCACCGCACTCGCTACGGGCTGCGCACTTTTGCCATAGGCAGCAACAACGTGGGCGCGCGTCGGTCCGGTATCAACGTCAACCGCCATCTGGTGATGGTCTATACCGTCTCAGGGACCCTGGCCGGGCTGGCCGGGATGATGGTGACGGCGAACTTCGACACAGCCACACCTGTCGCTGGCCAGAACGACGAGTTGAGCGCCATAGCCGCCGTCGTCATTGGTGGTGCCAGCCTGTTCGGGGGCCGGGGCACAATGCTCGGCACAGTGGTCGGCACCTTCATAATCGCCCTGCTGGTCACCGGCCTGGTGCTGGTAGGCGTGAACGGCAGCTGGGAGCAGGTCGCCACCGGCATCATCGTGGTAGCTGCAGTGGCGTTGGACCAGGTCCGTCTCCGGTTGGCCGAGCGGTGAGCGATTGGGCCCTAACAGTAAAGCGACGACCGTAACCGTCCTACAGATCCCTGGCCGGACGCATCTCGGAAAGGCCAGGAAGTTCCCAACCAGAAAGGCTGAGGGCCGGACCTTCAGCCTATATACACAAAAGAAAGGAAAAGCCCAGCAAATGATCAAGAGAAATACCCCACGCCGGGGGGGTTGGCGCTCCAGGTTGCTTGCAGCAGGCGCAACCACGTGCCTGGTACCCGGGGCACTGTTCGGCGTGGCAGCGGGCACCGCAAGTGCCGCCACGAAGTACACCATCGAGCTCATCCCGGGCCTTACCACCGATCCCTTCTACATCACCATGCATTACGGGGCAGAGCAAGAAGCGGCCAAGCTAGGGGTTACCCTCAAGTGGGCCGGGGGCACTACGTTCTCAGCCACCTCCCAAATACCAGTGGTCAACTCGGTGCTGGCCAGCAAGCCGAATGCGCTCCTGATCGCCCCGACTGACACCCACGCCTTATTCGGACCGATCGACGCCTATGTGAAAGCCGGC
>JASHVH010000467.1 GCA_030039575.1 Acidimicrobiales bacterium
ACGCCGACGGCGCCGTCTTGGGCACGCCTACGTTATCAAGCCGATACCTCGGGCTGTTACCAGTGTACCGGTTCAGGACCAGCCTTAAGTGGGCGCAGGGCCGGGTCAGCGGTCGCCGGGCCGCGACGCGCATTCCTCTCGCACGACCTCCCGGCTGTCCTTGTCGGGCCGCAGGCGGATGAAACTGGGTTGGCGCAACCGGCCGTCGCGCGTCCAGTTACTGAAGGCAACTTCCGCCACCAGGGTCGGGGCCACCCAGCGAGCGCCCCTCTCGACTGCTCCGGCGCCGAACGGGCTCGAAGGTGTCTCCAGCCCCGACAACCTCTTGTACAGGTCGTGCAGCGTGGCCCGGCTGAAACCGGTCCCCACTTTGCCCGCATACGCGAAATCGGCCCCGTCCCAGTAGCCAAGCAGGAGGGCACCGAAGCTGTCCCGGCTTCCGTGGGGGGCGGTGAAACCGCCGATCACCAAGTCCTGCCGGCACTCGCATTTGAGCTTGCGCCAATCCGGCGACCGCCCGTCCCGGTAGGGCGAGCCAGCCCGCTTGGCAACGAGCCCTTCATCACCTCGTTGGCAAGCGGTAGCGAACAGTTCGTCGGGGTCACCCTGCAAGGTGGGCACCAATCTGAGAGCGCCTCCCTCAGGGGCGGCTTTGGCCAAGAGGCCCTTACGTTCCTCGATCGGGAGATGGCGCAAATCCTGGCCGAGGAGCCACGGCATGTCGAACACCCAGTACTCGACGTCCGCCTTTCCCTCCTGCAGGGCGCCAAAATCCGGCCGCCTGTCAATCATCCCGACCAATTCGCCGTCGATGACAATATTGCCGGCAGGAAGAGCCTTGATGGCGTTCACCACCGTCGGGAACCGGGCCGTAAACGAAAGCTCGTTGCGAGAAAAGAGAGAAACTTCCCGGCCATTGCGCACCGCAATACAGCGCAACCCGTCGAATTTCGGCTCGAACAACCAATCGTCACGCTTGCCGACCCATGGGCCTTTGACGCCTGGTGGGTCCGATTGCGCCAGCATGGGCGCGACAAAATGGGCCGGCTCGAGCTGTTGGTCGCCGTCGGTCCCACCGGCCCTCCCGGTGTTGGCCCGACCGGAGCCGGCGCCGCCGGAGCGGGCCGGGCCGGAGCCGGCCTCCCCGGAGCTGGCCTCCCCGGAGCGGGCCGCGCGGGAGCGGGCCCTGCCGGAGCTGTCCAGACCGGAACTGCCCGGGTCAGAGCTGGCCGGGTCAGAGCTGGCCGGACGGGAAGTGGCCTCGGCAGGACTGGCCCGGTCGTCTCCGGTAGCGGGCCTGTTCGACACCCACGTCTGGGCGTCGGGGTCCCGACCGACTTCTTCGACCGTCAGTCCACTTTTCACGGAGCGCGGGGCATCACGGGTAATGTCCTTCTCCGCATCTGCGTACTCGTCCTTGCGCTTGACCAACGCCCACGAGGTCGACTCCGACCCAAAGCGGCTGAGGGACCAGCCACCCATGAGTTTTTCACCCTCGAGCCAGACCGAAACGTGGCCATGGGCGACGGCTTCGGTCACCGGGACCGGCTTCGAATTCTTTTCCGTCAGGTTGCGATAGGTCCCCTCGTCCCACACGATGACCGAGCCGGCCCCATAATTGCCTTTCGGGATCACTCCCTCGAACTCACGGTAATCGAGTGGGTGGTCTTCGACTTTTACCGCCAGCCGCTTAACTGAGGGGTCGTAGGACGGCCCTTTGGGCACGGCCCAGGAAATAAGGACGCCACCGGCCTCAAGCCGGAAATCATAATGGAGACGGCTGGCTGCGTGCTCTTGTATTACCCATCTATTACCTTCGTCAGGCGTTTGTGCCACCTCGCCTGCCGGCTCCGGTGTCGCCCCAAAATTTCGCTTGGCATGGTATTCACTAAGTGCCGGTTCGGCCACGACCGCACCCTATCTCGATCTCTGCTGCCGAGCTTCGCGAAACCCGTTGCGCTCAGGGGAGGAGGGCTGCCGACCGGGCCGCATGGCCCTGACCAGCCGAAATGTGGTCCAGGAAAGTGCGTTTGGCCGCTATGTTCCCGGCCGCCAGTTTCGCGAACCTCCGTAAAAGGGGCTACGAGCCGGCTTCGAGGATATTCGTGAACATGACTATATGCGGCCCGATCACCGGTTCTTCCCATGGCTCGCCGGTCGTCGCCATGCCGGCCCGCTCGTAGAAGTTCACGGCGCCCAGACGGGCATTGCACCACAACAACCCCCCACCCGACGTGCCCACGTGCGCGAAGACAGCCCTCAGTACCGCGGACCCGGCCCCGCGGCCCCGCCAGTCGGAGGCCGTAGCCATGCCGCGGATACGCCAACCCTTCGTCACGTCAGCCCGCCACTGCGGTGCTTCTCTCAGCACCGTAGCGACGCACACCACCCGGCCGGTCTCGTCTTCGGCGCAGAAGTGGACGGCGTCCGGGCTGCGGTCGGCGGTGTAACGGGCTTCGTCCACCCTCAGGTGCGGGCGAAGGACACTTTGACGAAGTGCGATGACGTCATCTGGGCCACAGCGGCGTACTCGAAAGCCCGCCCCGTTGGCGCCGGCGTCGCTCAAGCCCTCTCCGTCGACACTGCTCAGGCGGCTCCAGTTCGTGACCGGACGACGCCTGCCTGCGATCGGACGATGGCGGCAAAAGTCGTCGTACGGTCGAGCAGCTCCGGGCTCAGGTGCTCGAGTTGCGAGCGGCAACTGAAGCCGTCGAGGACCAGGTAACTCTGCCCGGCGGCGCCATCTTGACCGGAGCCCCCGCCGTCCCCGCCAGGGCCGGCGAGCGCGGCTTTGACTTTGGGCAGCCAAAGGTCCTCGCCGATTTGGCGGGAAACCCCCTCGTGATGGGCGTCGAACCCGAAGGACCCGGCCAGCCCGCAGCAGCCGGCGTCGAGGACGTCCACGGTGAAGCCGGCCGCCCGGAGGACCGCTTGGTCGGCCGAGGTCCCCACAACGGAGCGTTGGTGACAATGTGGGTGGAGGACCGCCCGGTCCCCCACAGGGCGGGCCGAGCCTCGGTCGGCTACCACCGTGAGCTTGTCGATGAGGCCGGCGCTGACCAGGTGCTCCGCCGGGCTCCGGGCTAGCGAGGCCAGCCGGGTGGCACGGGGGTTCCCGGGGAGCAGGGCGGGCAGTTCGTCCCGGAAGGCGGCCAGGCAACTTGGTTCGGGCACCACGATCGGGATGTCGGCCGCCGCCCACGGGGCCAGGACTTCGATGAGCCGGAGCAACGACCGTTTGGCCAGGTCGAGCAGGCCGAAGTCGTAGAGCGTGCGCCCGCAACACGCCCACCCGGACGGCATCGCCACCCGCTCGCCCAGTGCCTCGAACGTCTCTATGAGGTCTCGCCCGGCGCCCGGGTTGAAGGCGTCAGTGAACGTGTCGGGCCAGAGGACCACCGAGGTCTCCGACGGCTCCCGGTCCCGTGCTTGTGGGAAGTCTCGCCGGGCCGACGCCCGCAGCCCTCCCTGGGGGTCGAAGTGAGGCGCCGGGCGTCGGGTGGTGACACCGGCAAGGCGCTTGAGGGTAGGGCCGAGGGCCCCCGAGGCCAGAGAGGCGTTTACCAGCCGGGCAGCACCAGGCGACCAGGAGGCGGCCCGAGCGGCCAAGGGGAAAAGGCCCATCGCGTACATCGATGCCGGTCGAAGACGACCCTTGTAGTAGTGCGACAAGAACTCCGACTTGTACGTCGCCATATCGACGTGAGTCGGGCACTCCGACGCGCACGCTTTGCAAGAGAGGCACAGGTCCAAGGCCTCTCGCACTTCCTCATTGCGCCAAGAGGCCGGCTGGTTGTCGCTCTGGAACAGCTCGCTGAACACCTTTGCCCGGCCCCGCGTCGAATGGACCTCGTCACGAGTGACCCTGTAGGACGGGCACATAGTGGCCGTGTCATCGCGCCGGCACCGCCCTACGCCGACACAACGCAGCGCGGCGTGCATGAGCGAGCCCGAGTCCTTCTCGAAGGCATAGCCAGTGGGTCGCAGCGCGACGGGCTCGCGCAGGCCGAAGTAGCGGATGTTCGCATCGAGCGGGTACGGGTCGACAACCTTTCCTGGGTTCATCAACCCATCGGGGTCCCAGAGGTCCTTGAACTTGCGGAAGGCATCGACCAGCTCGGCACCGAACATGACCGACAGCAGCTCCCCCCGGCTCTGGCCATCGCCGTGCTCGCCCGAAAGGGAACCTCCGAGGGACACGACCAGTTCGGCCGCCGCCGACACGTAAGAGCGGTACGCGCGTAACCCCTCGGCGCTCCCCAGGTCGAAATTGTTGCGGGT
>JASHVH010000468.1 GCA_030039575.1 Acidimicrobiales bacterium
ACCTCCGTTGGGCCGGCCTGGTCTCAACCATTTGGTCGGAAAGTTACCCAACTCCTGACGGGGTGGCCGCCCAGGCCGCACCAGTACCGCCGCGGTAGCCGTTAGCACCAATTACTACGGCGGTCCTGGAGACAGCCGAGGCAGCGCCGAAGTAACTGCCATTGGCCGTGGGCCCCGCCAGTGCTGCGGCCTGGCGCCAGCCCGCACGGCTCTGGCCGAACAAGTAAGCCCGGCCGGCGTTTTGCCTCGGCGCACCCACGACCGCAAGCCCGGGGCCCAAGGCCACGCTGTAACCGAACCCGCCGTCCGCCCGGGTACCACGACCCGTGAGCTCGGCGGTCTGCCGCCAACGGCCTACGGATGCGCTGAACACATAGGCCGCGCCGGCGCCGTGCCAGGGCGCGCCGACCAGGATCTGGCTTGCCGTCTCCGCTACTGAAAAGCCGAAGTTGTCGCCCGGACGGCTGTCCCGGCCGGCCAGCTCGGCCGTCTGTACCCATCTGCCCAAGGTCGAGCTGAACACGTAGACGCGGCCGGCACCGTCTGTGTCCCCCGGGTCGCCGACCGCCGCCACTTGGCCGGACACGGCTACGGCAGTGCCGAACAAGCCGTCCAGCGGGGCGTTCCGGCCGCGCAGCCGAGAGACTTGGTGCCAACCGCGGCCGTGATTGGCGAACACGTAGGCGGTGCCAGTACCTACAGCCGGCATCGGCGCGCCGACCACGATGGTGCCTGCGCCAACGGCTACGGAGTAGCCGAAGCCGCTCCCGGGCGGGGCGCCGGAGCCCGCCAGTTCGGCAACCTGGTGCCAGCCCGACCGATCGTGCGTGAAGACGTAGGCCCTTCCGGTGGCGCCGTGGTCGTCCGCACCTATCACGATCGTGCCCCCGGCGATCGCCACGGCGCCGCCGAAGAAGTCACCGGCTTGGGTGTCAGATCCGTGCAGCTCCGCCGTTTCACGCCAACCCCCGGCATCCCGGGTGTAGACGAACGCAAGGCCTCCGGCCAGCATGGGCACGCCGATAACGGCCACAGTCGCTGCTGTGGCGACCGAAGTCCCGTACGCAGCCCCAGCCTGTAAGCCGGGGGGGTCGAGCGCTACTAATGCCGGCGCGACCGGCCCGGAAGGCCGTGGGGCCCGAGCGAGCGTCGCGGGGCTACCCACGGCCCAAAGGGCGACCACGGTGGCGATGGCCCAGCGCGACCACAGTTGTCCGGGCCGGTCCCCGGCGGATGCCCGTCGTTCCTCCAGGCGGTGCGGTGGCCATCGCAACATCAGAAAAGCAGCGAGCAACCCGGCCGCCGAAGCCACCCTTGGTATCACACGTGTCATTCGCTCTCATTGGAACCAAGCGGCGGCGTAAATGCATCCGGGAGGAACCCTCGTTTTGACGGCCTGAGCTGGCCCCGGACCCTAATGTCTGGTTATGGGTGGGCTCGGTACACCCTCGGAATTGCCGCTGCTCGAACGAGAGGCAGCACTGGCGGCCGTGGCGGCCGCCGTGGAGGCGACCCGACGGGCCGAGTACTCCGTCCTGTTCCTCCTGGGTGAAGCGGGGCTGGGCAAGACAAGCCTTATCGCTCGCGCCGGGTCGGAGGCCGCCGGGCTCTCCGTCGGATGGGCCGAGGGCGTGGCTGCCGAGACGGCCCTCCCGTTCGGCCTTTTGAGCCAAGCCTTGCCGCCGCTCAGCGAACTCGAAGCCGTCACTGGCCTCGGCTCGGCGGAGGCCCGCGCCAGTTTGTACCACCGTTGCAGCCGCTCGCTAAAGGATCTCTGCCAAAAGAGCCCGTTCCTGTTGCTCATCGATGACTTGCACTGGGCCGACCAGGACTCCCTCGAGCTGCTGAGCTTCCTCCTTCGCCGCCTCCGTGGCGGCGCCCTCGGCGTCGTCGCCACGCTGAGGCCCTGGCCTCCTGAGGCGGCGGACCTGGCCGAACAACTGGCGGCGGCGGGACAGGCGGAGATCCAGCGCTTGGCCCCGCTCAGCGGCCTTTCCTCGGCTCAAGTGGTGGACCGCGCGGCAAAAAGGCAACTGGCGCCGGACGAGCTCGAATTGGTCTTGACGTCGTGCGCCGGCAACCCCTTCCTGCTGAGCCAAGCCGGTTCGGCAGCAGGGAGCGATAACAGTTTGGCGGGCCTGAAAGGCAACCCAAACCACGCGCTGGTGGCCCGTTTCGCCGGGCTGGCCCCAGACGTCCTCCGGGTAGCTAGAGCGGCCAGCGTCGCCGGTCCCCGGTTTTGGCCGCAGGTTGTCTCGGCCATGACGGGCGCCAGCGATGCCGAGGTTAGCTCCGCTTTGGGAGTTCTAATCAGTGCCGGGCTGGCATGTGCGCGAGACAATGGCCAAGTCGAGTTTGCCCATCCCCTTTTCGCCCAAGCGTTGTACGACTCTTTGGCGCCGCCTGAACGGTCTCGCCTTCACGCGACGGCGTTGCGTGGCCTCCTTGCGGTAGGGGAAGACCCGGCCAAGGCGGCGGTTCATGCGCTCGGAGGCCACTTGGTGGGTGACCAGACAGCCATTGAGACCCTGGAGCGAGCGGGCTGCGCCGCCCTTGCTTCCGGTGCGATTGACGGCGCGGTCAAGTACTTGGCGGCAGCCGTCGAACTGGCGGGCGAGCTGGTCACCCCTGGGCTGCTGCTCGAACTGGCAGAGGCCGAGCTGGCGGCGGGCCGTCTCGAGCGGGTGGAGGAGACCTGCCTGCGCGCCCTTGACCGTGCCGCGGACGCGGACAGTCGAGTAGACGCGTTGGTGATGCTGGCCAGGCTGGCCGGCAACCGCACCGACTACGCGGAGAGAAAGCGGCGCGACACACAAGCAATCGAAGCGGCCGAGGGGAGCGAAAAGCTGGTCGGCGTGCTCGCTCAAGCGGTGATGGGGGAGAGCAAAGCCCTCGGCCCCCGGGCGGTGAGCGCTTGGGCGGACCGGCTCCGGGGGCTGAGGGCGCCGCTCCCGGTGCACTTGCGGACCGAAGTGGACCTGGCTTGGGGGACTTTTGCGGCCCTGGCCGGCCAGATCGAGGGGACCGAGGTGATCCGGGCCGCACTGGGCCCCGCCAACCTGGCCTCGGTAATGCGGTCGGCCTTGCCAACGGCGTTCACCCTGATGCTGCGCTCCGCGTTTGATTCAAGGCTTTTCGTGGAGCGTTTCGAGGAAGCCGACGAGCTTTTTGCCACTGCATGGGGGATTTCTGAGCGCCACGGGGCGTTCATGCTCTTGACTCAGCTCGCCATTGTCCGGGCCGCTGGTAACTGGTGGCGCGGCAGGCTCGCCGACGCGCACAATGTGCTCGACGAACTGGCCGGGATAGAGGCAGCGGCTGGGCTTCCGGCGGCCATAGAGCAGTGGCCCGTCATCCCGGCCATGTTGGCAGTGGAAGAAGGCGACGTGGCCACCGCGTTGTCCGAATCGGCCAAGGCCGAGTTGCGCCCCTCTGCTCAGATTCCGTGGTTCCGGACCCAGCTTTGGCGGATCCAGGCCGAACTGGCGCTGGATGACGGGCGTACCGCCGAGGCGGTGAGGCTGGGTCGGGAGATGCGGGACTTCCACGAGCGGCTCGGAGTACTCGAACCATGCTGGGCCCCGTGGGCCGACACCGCGATGGTCGCGTTCCTCCGCGCCGGCTTGGTCGGCGAGGCACAAGCACTGGTCGAACACCTCGACAAGGTCACTGACAGGCTCCCGTGCCGCTGGCCACGGTCGGTTGCGGCGCTGGGGCGGGCCGGCCTGGCCGAGGCCCGGGGCGACCTAGAAGGAGCGGGGCACCACCACCGGCAAGGCATCGACTTCCTGGACGGTATTGACCTCCCCCTCCGGCGAGCCCGGGCGCTGATCAGTTATGGGCGTTTCCTGAGACGCAACCGCCAGCCGGTGCTGGCGCGGGTGGCCCTGTCCACTGCGATCGAAGAAAGTGAAGCCTGCGGCGGGGCCCGTTTCGCAGCACAAGCACTAACCGAGCTAAAGGCGAGTGGCGGACGGCGGCCCCGGAAAAGTTCTTCGCAGCTGAGCCCCCAGGAGCGGAGCGTGACGGCGTTGGCCGTCGAGGGCGCAAGCAATGAGGAAATCGCCAACCGCTTGTACATTTCGGTCAAGACCGTTGAACGCCACTTGACCTCCGCCTACTCGAAACTGGGCATTCGCTCTCGAAAAGAGTTACCAAGCCGTCTACAGGCGCCTTAGAGATGGCGATTTCCCGGTTCGGGTAGCGCCGGTAGAACTTCTCGATCAGTGCCTCAAGGTCTGCGGCCGAAGGCCGGAGCGGGACATCAAGGGCGGTCTCAGCGGACCGAAGGCTGCCGCTTCTCCTTGATTTTGGCCGCTTTGCCGATCCGGTCACGCAGGTAATAGAGCTTGGCCCGGCGTACGTCGCCCTGGGTGACGACCTCGACGCGGGCGATCGACGGGGAGTGGACAGGCCAGGTCCGCTCGACCCCGACCCCGGAGCTCACCTTCCGCACGGTGAACGTCTCCCTCACCCCGGACCCCTTGCGGGCGATCACGGCGCCCTGAAAGGCCTGCACCCGCTCGCGGTTGCCCTCCACCACTCGGACGTGTACGCGGACGGTGTCCCCGGGGGAGAAATCGGGTACGTCGTCGCGCAAACTCTCACGGTCGATCAGGTCGGTCGGGCCCATAGGTAGACGAGGATAGAGCATCGAAGCCCCATTCGACCAGCAGCCTCCGCTCCTCGGGGGAAATCCCCCCCCGGGCGGCGATCAAATCCGGCCGCCGTTGCAGCGTGCGGGCCAGCGCCGCCGCCTTCCTCCACTGGGCCACTCGTTCGTGGTGACCGGACAGGAGCACCTCGGGCACGGGCCAGCCCCGGAACTCAGCGGGCCTTGTGTACTGGGGGTACTCGAGCAAGCCGTCGGCGAAGCTCTCCTCCTGGCTGGAGGTGGCATTGCCCATGACACCGGGGACCAACCGGGCCACGGCTTCGACGACCACGATGGCAGCCGCCTCGCCCCCGGCCAACACGTAGTCGCCGATCGAGAGCTCGTCGTCGACGAGGTGCTCGGCCACTCGTTCGTCGACGCCTTCGTAGCGGCCGCACAGGAGGGAAAAGCCTGGCCCGGCCGCCAGTTCCTGGGCCATGGCCTGGTCGAAGCGGCGGCCGCTCGGGCCCAGCAAGAACAGCGGCCTGACCGGCTGGGCTGCTTCAACGGCGTTGAACACCGGCTCCGGGGCCAACACCATCCCGGCCCCACCGCCGAAAGGGCTGTCGTCCACACTCCGGTGGGGGTCATGGGCTCCCGCCCGGAGGTCATGAACGACGATCTCGATGGCGCCGCTCCTCCAGGCCTTGCCGACAAGGCCGGCCCCGGCCCAGGTCGCCACCAGGTCCGGGAAAATGGTGAAGATCTCGCTCCTCATGAGCCGAGGGGCCTCATGGCTCGAACAGCCCGGTCGGGACGTCCACGGTCAGCCGCCCCGGCGCCGCCGTCACCACGAACCTCAACGGGACCAGGGCCCCGCTGTCCAGCACGAGGAGGTCGCTGGCCGGGTTCGCCTCGACGGCGACCACCTTGCCGTGGTTCTCCCCCGCCTGGTCCACCACGTCCGAACCAATGAGCTCGTGCACCCAGAGGCCTTCGGCGCCCGCTAGCGGCTCAGCTCGCAGCGTGGCCCCCACCAGGCGTTCGGCCTGCTCGCGCCTCTCTATGCCGGCAAAGCGGACGAGCCAGCGGCCGCCTCGGGGGCTGACTTTCCCAGGCAGGGGCTGAGAAGTTTCGACCACCAGCCGGCGCCCCTGGCACTCGAGGACGCTGCCGGCGGACAAGCGGGCCTCGACGGTGCTCACCAGGTCGACCACCACTTCGCCCCGCAGCCCATGAGGCCGGGCCACGTGGCCTACTTCCAGCAGCACACCGCTAATCCGCTATGTCGACGAAGACCTCTTCACCATCCCTGGCGGCAGCAGCCCGGGTGACGGCGCGGATCGCCTGCGCGGTGCGGCCGCGGCGGCCGATCACCCGGCCGACGTCTCCAGGGGCCACCTGCAACCTGAGCCGCACGGCCTGCCCGGGCTGGCCTCCGCCGATCTCGACGCCAACGGCATCGGGCTCGTCCACGATCTGGCGGGCCAGGTACTCGAGCACGGCACGCGCCCGCCCGCCGGGAGCCCGGTTGTACGGGTCGCTCACTTAGCCTTCTCGGCCGGCCGGGCGGCCTTCTTGGCCGGGGCCTCTCGGACGGGGGCGGCCTCCAATAGCCCGGCGTCCACCAGGATGCGCCGGACCCGGTCGGTCGGCTGGGCCCCTTCCTGCAGCCAGCGCGTTACCCGGTCCTCCTTCAGGACGACCTTTTGTTGTTGCTCGCGGGGGGCGTAGCTGCCGATGATCTCTATGAAGCGCCCGTCACGCGGTGAGCGGCTGTCCGCCGCTACGAGCCGGTACGTAGGTTGCTTGGTCTTGCCCATCCGCATTAGCCGGAGCTTCACTGCCATATTTTTTTGCCTTTGTTCCCTCTGCCCGTAAGCCCCGCAGGCTGGGCCGCGAGGTCGCTACCAGTTCTTATTGGACCGTGTAAGTGTAGGCGAGATGGACCGGCGTTAGCAGCCGCCGAAGTCACCGGCGCTTTTTGCGCTTGGCGGCCGCCTTTTTCCCAGCGCTGCGACGGGCCGCCGCGCCGGCCAGGCCCGGCATCTGGCGCATGTACTGCTGGACCTGCTTGAACCGCTCGAGGAGCTCGTTCACCTCCTGGACGGTGGTGCCTGAACCGGCCGCTATGCGCGAGCGGCGGGAGCCGTTGATGATGGACGGGTCCGCCCTTTCGGCCGGCGTCATCGAATGAATTATCGCCTCCACCGGTTTAAGCATTGAATCGTCCAGCTGGGCATTGCGGACTTCTTTCGGGACACTCGGCAGCATCCCCACCAGGCCCGAAAGTGGCCCCATCTTTTTCACCGCCTGCAACTGTTCCAGGAAGTCGTCGAGCGTGAGGCGGCCCTCGGCCAGTTTGGCTGCCGCCTTTTCGGCGTCCTCGCGCTCCATAACTTGTTCGGCCCGGTCGATAAGCGTGAGGACGTCACCCATCCCGAGGATGCGCCCGGCCATGCGGTCCGGGTGGAAAAGCTCGAAATCTTCGACCTTTTCCCCGGTGGACGCAAATGCGATAGGCCGGCCCACCACTTCCTTGACCGATAACGCCGCGCCGCCGCGGGCGTCGCCGTCGATCTTCGAAAGGACGACAGCGTCGAGGTCCAGCGTCTGGTGAAAAGCCTCGGCGGTCGTGACGGCGTCCTGGCCGGTCATGGCGTCAATAACGAGGAACGTGTAATGCGGCTGGACCGCTTCGGAAATCTGGCGGACCTGTTCCATCATCTCGGCGTCGATGTGCAGGCGGCCGGCAGTGTCGACTATCAGGACGTCCCGCCCTATCCGGACCGCCTCGGCCAGTCCTTTTTTCGCTACGGTCACGGGGTCGGAGGGCTCGGAGAAGACCGGGACGCCGACCTGGCCGCCAAGGACGCGCAGCTGCTCGACGGCGGCCGGGCGCTGGAGGTCGGCCCCGACGAGGAGCGGGTTCCGGCCCTGTTGCTTGAACCACCGGCCCAGCTTGGCGGCGACGGAGGTTTTGCCTGCGCCCTGCAGGCCGGCGAGGAGGACGACCGTCGGGGGCCTGGAGGCGTACGTGACCTTCAACGCCGTCCCGCCGAGGACCCTGACGAGCTCGTCGTGGACCACCTTGACGACTTGCTGGCCCGGCGTCAGGCTGCGGGAAAGCTCGGCGCCGACGAGCTCCGTGCGCAGACGGCCTACCACGTCCCGGACCACCAGCAGGTTGACGTCCGCCTGGAGCAGGGCCATGCGGATCTCGCGCAGGGCTTCGTCGACGTCGTCCTGGTTGAGCCGGCCGCGACCCCGGAGGCGCGTGAAAATGCCTTCGAACCGGTCGGAAAGGGCCTCGAACATCAGCGGGCCATGCTACCGTCCGCTCGGGCCGGCCGTTCGGTATGACGTCGGGCCTCCGGCACCCTGTGGCCCTCGCCGGGCGGCCTGGCCAGCGCGTGCCAGGTTGGCCTAACCTGCCCGCATGAGCACCATCGCGCTGGACCTAAACGAGCTGAAGGCGAAAACGGGCTCTCACCTCGGGTACAGCAACTGGCATACCGTGACCCAGGAAGAGGTCAACCTCTTCGCCGACGCCACCAATGACCACCAGTGGATCCACGTCGACCCTGAACGGGCCAAGGCCGGGCCGTTCGGCACCACCATCGCCCATGGTTACTTCACCCTCTCCCTGGGCCCCAGCCTCGTGGGCGAGATCGTGTCGTTCGAAGGGGCCCGCATGGGCGTCAACTATGGGCTCAACCGGGTACGGTTCCCGTCGCCCGTGCCAGTGGGGTCGAAGCTCCGCTGCGGGGCCGGGCTCGAGTCCGTGGAGGAGTTCGAGGGCGGTTGCCAGGTGACGCTGAAACTGACGTTCGAGGTGGAGGGTTCAGCCAAGCCGTCCTGTGTCGCAGATGTCCTCTTCCGCTACTACTTCTGAGAGGGCGGAGGACCTTCCACAGGGCGAGGAGAAGGTCCGGGCCGTCCGGCACATGTTCGACACCATTGCCGGGCGCTACGAGCTCGTCAACCGGGTCGTCTCGCTCGGGATGGACCGAGGGTGGCGGCACCGGTGCCTTGACGCCCTCGGCCTGCCTGCCGGGTCGGTGGTGCTGGACGTCGCCTGCGGGACCGGGGACCTCTGCCGCGAGTTAGCCGGCCGGGGCCAGACCCC
>JASHVH010000469.1 GCA_030039575.1 Acidimicrobiales bacterium
AGCGGGTTGGTGTCTTGGCCCTCCAGGGGGACTTCCGCGAGCACGTTGAGCTGCTCCGCGCTCTGGGCGCCGACGCCTTCGAGGTCAGGGGGCCCGGTGAACTAGAGCGGGCCCAGGCTCTGGTCCTGCCGGGTGGGGAGTCGACGACGATGTCGCTCCTCCTCGAGAGCTCCGGCCTGCTCCTGCCGTTGGGCGAGCGCCTGGCCGGCGGGATGCCGGCGTTCGGCACCTGCGCCGGCATGATCCTGCTGGCCACGGAAATCCTGGACGGCCGGGGCGACCAGCACCACTTTGGCGTCATCGACATTTCGGTCCGCCGCAACGCTTTCGGCCGCCAGCGCGAGTCCTTTGAAGCCGACCTCGACGTCGACGGGCTCGACCGCCCGTTGCACGCCGTCTTTATAAGGGCACCCGTGGTGGAAAGCGCCGGACCGGGGGTCGAGGTGCTGGCCACCGTTACCATGGACGCTCCCGCGGCCAGGGACCCATCTTTTGCCATGGACGCCTCTGTGGCCGGCGACGGTCGTGTTCACAAACCGGTGGTTTGCCGCCAGGGCCCGGTGCTTGTGGCCTCTTTTCACCCGGAACTGGCCGCCGACCCGAGGTTGCACGAGCTGTTCCTGCAGTCGTTCCGTCCCGGCAGCGCAAAAAATATTGAAAAAGAAGGACAAATGACAAGGAAAGATAATGTCAGGGCACTCTAAATGGGCCACGACGAAGCACAAAAAGGGTGCTTTGGACAAGGCCAGGGGCAAGCTCTTCGCCAAGATCATCCGCCAGGTCGAGGTGGCGGCACGCGAAGGGGGAGGTGACCTCGATGGCAACCCCACGCTGCGGACCATGTTCCAGAAGGCCCGTGACGCGTCTGTGCCAATGGACACGATCGAACGCGCCATCAAACGAGGCACCGGTGAACTGGAAGGTGTCCGCTACGAGGCGGCCATTTACGAGGGTTATGCCCCGTGCGGGGTGGCGGTGATCGTAGAAGTCCTGACGGACAACAGGAACCGCACGGGGGCCGACATCCGCGCCATCTTCACCAAGAACGGCGGCTCCATGGCCGAGCCGGGCGCTGTCGCCTGGCAGTTCGAGCGCAAGGGCGATGTCATGGTGCCTCACGACCCCAAGCTCACGGAGGACGACCTCACGCTGGCTGCGGCCGACGCCGGAGCCGAAGACGTGCGTGACATGGGCGACAGCTGGGAGGTCGTGACACCGCCCAGCGAGCTGGCGTCCGTTCGCTCAGCCATCGAGGCCAATGGGTGGCCTGTCGCGTCGGCCGAACTGACCATGCAGCCGACCCAGTCCGTGCCCATCGACAGCGAGAGCGACGCTCGCCGGATCCTACGCCTGATCGACCTGCTCGACGAGCACGACGACGTCCAGAACGTCTGGGCCAACTTCGACATCCCGGACTCTGTGATGGACCTCGTCGAGGTTTGACCGCACCGCTTTGGGGTCGTCCCCCCCAGGTCCGCGTACGTCGTCCAGGCCAAGCCATCCAAGCCGGGCAGCATCCACCAGGTCCAGGCGGGGGGCTGGTAAGGTTCCGAACTAATGTTCGTAATGGGCATTGACCCCGGCCTCTCCCGGTGCGGGTACGGTGCCGTCCGCCAGGAGAAGGGGGAACCCGTCGCCGTCGTGTCCGGGGTGATCACAACGCCGGACTCCAACCCGCTGGCGGAGAGGCTGGCCGAACTGCTGCGAGAGCTGCGCCAGCTCATGTCGAGATTGTCGCCCGAAGTCGTGGTCGTCGAGCGGGTGCTCTTCCAGGCCAACGCCAAGACGGCCATGTCTGTAGGCCAGGCCAGCGGGCTCGCCCTGGCCGCCGCCGCAGAGGCGGGCATCCCGGTGGTTCAGTACAGCCCCAACGAGGTCAAACAGGCCGTGACGGGCTGGGGCAATGCCGGCAAGGAGCAGGTGCAAAGGATGGTCCAGGTCCTGCTCGACCTGCCTGAGAAACCCTGCCCACCCGACCGGGCCGACGCCCTGGCACTGGCGCTGTGCCACCTGGCCAGCGCCCCCCTCGCCCGGGCGGCGTCGGCAGCCATGGCCTCGAGCGCCGGCAGCCGGCGGTGACGGGGCCGCTACACCAGTGATCGGGTCGCTACGAGGGACCATCCTCGACCGCGCCCTGCGCAGCGACCACCAGGTCGAGTTGCTAGTGGAGGTGGCCGGCGTCGGTTACCGGGTCCTGGTGCCGGGGGGCGAGGTGGCCCGGGCCGGCCAACTGGGCAGCCCGACGTTCCTTCACGTCCACACTCACGTTCGCGAGGACGCCCTCGTCCTTTACGGCTTCCCCACCCGGGAAGAACGCGACTGCTTCGAGTTGCTCCTCGGCGCCCACGGCGTCGGCCCGTCTGTCGCGCTGGCATTACTGTCGGTGCTGTCGCCGTCCGCCTTGCGCCGGGCGGTCCTGTCCGAAGACGAGGACGCCTTGACCGTGGTGCCCGGGATCGGCAAAAAAACGGCGGCCCGGCTCGTGATGGAGCTCGCTCCCCGCTTCGAGCTGGCGCCCGACATGGGCCCGACTGAGGTAAAGAGCCGCGATCTCGAGCCGTCCGGAGCAGAGACCCCGCATGAAGCCAGCGCGGCCGACAGGGCCGCACAACGAGAGGAGTTGCGAGCCGCCCTCGGTTCGCTCGGTTACGGTAACGAAGAGGTGCGCCAGGTCCTGGCCCGCCTGCCGGTCGACGGGTCGGTCGAGGAGATGCTCCGCTACGCGCTGAGAGAGCTGGCGGGCAGCCGGTGAAGTCTCCGGGCGCCGATAGCGAGGCGTCTCCGGAGCCCCGCCTGCTGGCGCCTTCAGCCGACCCTGTCGAAGTAGCGGAAGAGGTCTCGCTCCGGCCCCGCCGTCTGGCCGAGTTCGTCGGCCAAGCGCCGTTGAAAGAGCACCTCGAGATCATGCTCGAGGCCGCCCGCCGCCGGGAAGAGCCAGCCGACCACATGCTCTTTGCCGGTCCACCCGGCCTGGGCAAGACGTCGTTGGCCGGCATCATCGCCAACGAGATGGGGGCCGGGTTCCGGGTGACGTCGGGACCGGCTCTGGTACGGGCGGGCGACCTGGCCGCGTTGCTGACGAACCTGTCCGAAGGCGACGTGCTCTTTGTCGATGAGATCCACCGGTTGGCCCGGCCGGTCGAGGAGATCCTCTACCCGGCAATGGAGGATTTCCAGCTCGACATTGTGCTGGGCAAAGGCCCGGCGGCGCGGAGCATCAGGCTCGACTTGCCCCACTTCACGCTGGTGGGGGCCACTACGCGCACGGGGCTCATCACCGGCCCGCTGCGCGACCGCTTCGGGTTCGTCGCCCGCCTGGACTATTACGAGGTCGCCGACCTGGAGTTGATCGTGCGCCGGTCGGCCAGGGTGCTGAGGGCCACCCTCGACCAGGAGGGCGGGAGTGAGATCGCCAAACGCTCACGGGGCACCCCCCGGTTGGCCAACAGGCTGTTGAAGCGGGTCCGTGACTACGCCGAGGTGCGGGGGGACGGGACCATCGACCGGGAGGTGGCCAGGTCGGGCCTCGACCTTTTCCAGGTGGACGAGCTCGGCCTCGACAAGGTCGACCGGGCCATCCTTGAAGCCACGTGCAGCAAGTTTGGCGGCGGGCCGGTGGGGCTCGGCACGCTGGCGGTGGCGGTCGGGGAGGCGCCCGAGACGGTGGAGGACGTGTACGAACCCTTCCTGCTCCAGCTCGGGATGCTCATGAGGACCCCGCGCGGGAGAGTGGCCACGCCGCTGGCCTGGCAGCACCTGGGCCTCCCGCCGCAAGCTCGCCCACCCGCCGGAGCCAACGGCCCGGAGCCGGGTGACGGTGCGGAGCCGGGCGGGGCCCTTTGGGGCTAGAAGGTCGTCCGACCCCACGCACTCCGGCGATCTGGGAACGATAGGTGTTCTCTCGACTACCTTTTCGTTCACAGATCGCCTGGCTCCGCCAAACTGGGCCGTCAAAGCGATGGAAGTCCCCGAGTACGACCTCCCCGAAGAGGCGATAGCGCAAGTCCCGGTCGAGCCCCGCGACGCGGCCCGCTTGCTGGTCGCCTTAGGCCCCGGTCCCGAGTTGCAGCACGCCCGGGTGTCCGACCTCCCTGGCTTTCTCAGGGAAGGCGATGTGCTCGTCGTCAACACCTCGCGGGTAGTGCCCGCCCGGCTGCGGCTCAGGAAGGAGACGGGCGGGGCCGCCGAGGTCCTGCTCCTGGAGCCACGCCCGAGACCGCCGGGGACATGGGAAGCCCTGGTGCGGCCGGGCCGCAGGCTTTCGCCGGGGACCGTACTTTACGCGGAGGGCCAACCGGTGCTGGAAATCGGGGAACGCCTCCCCGAGGGCGCCCGCCTGGTTCGGGCTCTCGTGGACGACCTCAGCGCCTTCGGCACCTTGGCCTTACCGCCCTACATCCGGACGCCGCTGGCCGACGCCGCCCGCTACCAGACGGTTTACGCCGACCGGGCCGGGAGCGTCGCCGCACCAACGGCCGGGCTGCACCTCACGACGCAAGTCCTCGACGAGTGCGCCGGCCGGGGGGTGACCGTCGCCCACGTCGACCTCGCCGTCGGGATGGGCACCTTCCGTCCCATAAAAGACACCCGGCTTGAGGGGCACACGATGCACGCGGAGCGGTACTCGGTACCCACCTCCACCTGGGACGCCTGCCGGGAGGCCGATCGTGTCGTAGCGGTGGGGACCACCACCGTGAGAGCTCTGGAGTCGGTGGCAGCCACCGGGGCCCTCGAAGGCAAGACGCAGCTGTACATACGCCCCGGGCACCATTTCTCGGTCGTGGACGTGCTGATGACGAACTTTCACCTCCCGAAGAGCTCGCTGCTCGTGATGCTCGAGGCCTTTGCGGGACCGCGCTGGCGCGAGCTGTACGAGGTCGCTTTGAGCCACGGCTACAGGTTCCTCTCGTTCGGCGACGCCATGCTCGTGGCCAGGGCGGACGGATAACGATGTTCCAAGTCGAAGCGACGGAGGGAAAGGCCCGGGCCGGACGGCTCGAGACGGCGCGAGGGCGCGTCCTCACTCCCTGTTTCATGCCGGTCGGGTCCCGGGGCGTTGTGAAGCTATTGTCCGCCCAGGACCTGGACGACCTCGGGGTACAGGTCGTCCTGGCCAACACCTACCACCTGATGTTGCGCCCCGGCGTGGACGTGGTCGGGGCGATGGGGGGCCTGCACCGCTTCAGCGGCTGGGAGGGCCACTTCCTCACTGATTCCGGCGGCTACCAGGTGATGTCCCTCCCGTGCTCGCTGGACGACGACGGCGTCACCTTCCGGTCGACGTACGACGGCTCGTGGCACCGCCTCACACCCGAAGGCGCCGTGGCCGCCCAGGAGGTACTGGGGGCCGACATCCAGATGGTGCTCGACGTCTGCACCGAGCTGCCCGCCACCCGCGCGGCATTGGTGGAGGCGGGCGAGCGCACCCTGGCGTGGGCTGACCGGGCCCGGCAGGCGCACACGCGTGCCGACCAGCTCCTATTCGGGATTGTGCAGGGGGGCGTAGCCGCCGACCTTCGCGCCGAGTACGCCGAGCGGCTGGTGGCCATCGGCTTCGACGGCTACGCGATCGGGGGCCTTTCCGTGGGCGAGACGCCGGCCGAGACCATCGCCGCTCTGGGCGTCTCGACGAAGAACCTCCCCGCGAGCAACCCTCGCTACCTGATGGGCGTGGGTGACCCCGTCTCGCTGCTGCGGGCCATCGGCCTCGGGGTCGACATGTTCGATTGTGTGCTGCCGGCTCGTCTCGGCCGGCATGGCTCGGCCCTCACCAACGGGGGCCGTCTGCACCTCAAGGCAGCCCGGTACGCGAAGGATGGTTCCCCGCTCGACGCCGGCTGCAACTGCCCGGTCTGCCAACGGCATTCGAAGGCTTACCTCAGGCACCTGTACAACGTGGGTGAACCCAGCGCCGGCCGCCTCGTGAGCCTCCACAACCTGGCCTGGTTGACCGCGCTGGTGGGCCGTGCCCGCCAGGCGGTGCTCGACGGCCGGTTCGGCGCCCTTTGCGACGAGGTGGCCGCTGTATGGGGGCCGCCGGCGCCTCCAGGACAACGTGGTGACCTTGGCAATCCCCCTGCTCCCGGCGATGCGGGACAACCAAGCCCGGCGGGTGCTCCCGCGAGGGCTGGCCCAACGAGTACGATATAGAGACCTACGGAGGGGACCTGGCCTGGTCCCGTCTTTTGCAAGCCTGGGATGGGCTCAGCTCTAAATGCACTTTACGAACAGCATCTTGTTCCTTAGCGCGTCGACTACCACGACAACTTCATCGTCGTCCAGCAGTGGGTCGTCGTCTCTGTTCCTGGTTGTGATCGTCGCCCTGGTGGCGGCGTTCTATTTCCTGATGATCCGCCCCAACCAGCGGCGCCGTATG
>JASHVH010000470.1 GCA_030039575.1 Acidimicrobiales bacterium
TGATGAGGGAACTGCAGGTCCAGGCCGCCAAGGTGCAGGTCGAAACCCTCACCCAGCAGGTCGAGCGACATAACCACGCACTCGGTGTGCCAGCCCGGGCGCCCGGGCCCCCATGGTGAGGGCCACGCCGGCTCGCCGGGCCGCGACAACTTCCAGAGGGCGAAGTCGAGGGGTGAACGCTTGCCGGCCTCCTCGCCCGCCTCGACCCGGGCACCGGCCCTGAGCGCGTCGAGGTCCTGATGGCCCAACAGCCCGTAATCCGGGACGGACTCGGTCGAGAAATAGACCCCGTCGCCCCCCTCGTACGCATGGCCTTTGGCTACCAGGTCACCCACCAGCTCGACCATGTCGGCCACGTAGGCGGTGGCGTGAGGGACAAAGTCAGGTCGCTGGACATCGAGCTTGTCCATTAGCTCCCACCACAAGACCTCGTAACGGGCGGCCACGTCCTCCGTCGTGGTGTGCTCTTCGCCTGCCCGGGCGATGATCTTGTCCTCGATATCGGTGACATTGGAGACGAAGCGAACTTCTAGACCGCTCCACGTGAGGTAGCGCCGCAAAGTGTCCCACACGATGGAGAACCGGCCATGCCCCAGGTGGAACGTGCCCGAGACAGTGGGGCCGCACAGGTAGACGGACAATTTGCCCGGCTCGCGTGGCTCCAGCGGGGCCACCTGGCCGGTCGCGGTGTCCAAGAGTGCGAGCACAGGAAGTACCGTAGCGGGATAATGTCAGACGAGCTGCCGATTAGCACCGAGCCATATCGCGGGTTCCGGGGTGCTCCGGGACGGCCCACGCTCGACGGCCTGGAGCAGACGTGGGCCAAGCGCTGGGCCGAGGAGGGTACGTACCATTTCGACCCGGACGCGCCCCGCACGAGCGTGTACTCCATAGATACGCCGCCCCCGACCGTAAGTGGGGAACTGCATATCGGCCACGTCTTTTCCTATACGCAGCCCGACACCATCGCCCGCTACAAGCGGATGCGCGGCTACGCCGTTTGGTACCCCATCGGTTGGGACGACAATGGCCTACCGACCGAGCGGAGGGTCCAGAACTATTACGGGGTGCGCTGTGACCCCTCGCTGCCTTACGACCCGGCGTTCGTGCCACCCGCGGAAGGTGGCCTGCCCAAGGGGCAGCCACCGGTCGCCACCAGCCGCCCCAACTTTGTCGAGCTGTGCGAGCGGCTGACGGCCGACGACGAGCGAGCTTTCGAGGACGTGTGGAGGTACCTCGGCCTTTCGGTCGACTGGCGCACTCTGTACACGACGATCGGGGAGAAAGCCCGGCGCGCCTCGCAACGGTCGTTCCTGCGCCTCATGCGCCGCGGTGAGGCGTACCAGGCCGAAGCGCCGACCTTGTGGGACATCGATTTCCACACCGCCGTCGCCCAGGCGGAACTGGTAGAAAGGGAACGGCCGGGGGCCTACCACACGCTGGTCTTCCACCGGCCGTCAGGTGACGACCTGCTCATCGACACGACGCGCCCCGAGCTCCTCCCGGCTTGCGTGGCCGTCGTCGTCCACCCGGCCGACGACCGTTACAGCTCGCTCGTCGGCAGCCTGGTCACCACGCCCCTGTTCGGCGCCTCGGTGCCCGTGGTGGCACACCATTTGGCCCAACCCGATAAGGGGACGGGAGCGGCGATGGTCTGCACCTTCGGTGACGTCACCGACGTGGTCTGGTGGCGCGAGCTGAGCCTGCCCGTGCGGACGATCGTTGGGCGCGATGGCCGGCTCCTGCCGTCGCCGCCGTCCGGGCTGAGCGAACTGGGCGCCTCCATTTACTCGGCGGAACTAGCCGGCAAAACGGTGGCCGCCGCCCAACGGCGCGTGGTCGAACTCCTCCACGAATCGGGTGAGGCGCGGGGGGAACAGCGGCCGATAACGCACCCGGTCAAGTTCTACGAGCGTGGCGACCGGCCCCTCGAGATTGTGACCAGCCGGCAGTGGTGGATCCGGACGCTGGCCCACCGGGAAGCCTTGCTCGAGTTGGGACGCCAGCTTCAGTGGCACCCCGCTTTCATGAGGGCGCGTTACGAGGACTGGGTGACCGGGTTGACCAGCGACTGGCTGGTGAGCCGGCAGCGCTTTTTCGGGATCCCTTTCCCCATCTGGTACCGCCTGGACGAGGCGGGGGAGCCGGATTACTCGGATCCCGTCCTGCCCGCCGAGGAAGACCTCCCCGTCGACCCGACCACCGACGTCCCTGCCGGTTACCGCCCGGAACAGCGCGACGTGCCCGGCGGCTTCAAAGCCGAGGTGGACGTGATGGACACATGGGCCACTTCGTCGTTGACGCCACAAATTGCCGGAGGATGGGAGGACCCTGGTGCCGGCGACCTATTTGAGCACGTTTTCCCGACGGATCTTCGGCCCCAAGCACACGACATCATCAGGACCTGGCTCTTCTCGACGGTGGTGCGTTCCTATCTCGAGGAGGGCGTGCTGCCCTGGTCGAACGCACTTATCGCCGGGTGGATCCTCGACCCGGACCGGAAGAAGATGTCCAAGTCCGTGGGCAACGTGATCACGCCGCGGGCATTGCTGGAGAAGCACGGTTCTGACGGGGTGCGTTACTGGGCGTCCTCGGGACGTCCCGGCATGGACACCGCCTTCGTCGAAAGCCAGATGGAGGTGGGCCGAAAGCTGGCGCTCAAAATCATGAACGCGTCGAAATTCGTCCTCAGCGCCAAATTGTGGCTCGGGGAGGACGGGGGGGCCAACGAGCAGGCCGCGTTCGAGGCGGCCAACTTGGCTGCCGCCGCCTCTGCAAAACCCGATGGCGCGGTCGAACCGGTCGACGTCGCTCTCCTCGACAGCCTCGGGGAGCTGGTGGGCACGGCCACTGGAGCCTTCGAAGGCTACGACTATGCCCGGGCTCTCGAGCGGACCGAAGCGTGGTTCTGGGACTTCTGCGACAATTACCTCGAACTGGTGAAGGCGCGCGCTTATGGCGAGATGGGCCCCGAGCGGGCCCGGTCGGCCCGGACGGCCCTTGCCGTCAGCCTGTCCACGTTGCTCCGTTTGTTCGCGCCTTTTATGCCGTACGTCACCGAAGAAGTGTGGTCGTGGTGGCACGAGGGATCCGTGCACCGGGCGGACTGGCCCGGCCCTCCTCCGGCCGTGGCCACGTCGAGCGCTGAGCCGGTTTATGCCGCCGCCGTTGACCTTTTGGGCTCTATTCGTCGGGTCAAGTCGGAGGCGAAAGTGAGCCCGCGGGCCGCGGTCGAGCGGGTTACCTTCTTGGGCCCGGGCGACGATGTTGCCGCTCTCCGCCAGGTGGAAGCGGATCTGCGAGCGGCCCAAAATATCGCCGAGTTGGTGCTGGTAAGTGCCGGCGATGGGGAGCCGGCGTCGGTCGACGTAAAACTGGCGGAGGCGTAGGGGCGGCTTCGGCGCCGGCGCCGGCGTTGTGCGGTGTGCCGGCGGCAGTGGTGCCGGCAGCCGGAGGTGGCCGGGCGGGGATTGGCGCCCAGCAGACCGCGCTCCCGGGGCGGCGAATAGTCGCCTTCTGGGTGCGCTAGGGCGAGATGGTTGCGCTAATCGCAAAAGTTTCCCCGAAAACGCAACAGAAAACGGCAACCGCACCCAGACTCGGGCCAACCGCCACTGTCGGTAGTGAACGGCGCGCACTTCGCTGGGAACTCCAGTGGAAACGGTCCGCCGGGACCGCCCTGGCGGATAAAAGCCCGGCCCTGCCCCCTCCGTACGCTTGGGGCCGTGCGCATTTTTCGACGCGCCCCGGTCGCGGTTCGCATTTTTATCCGAAATCCGGGTAAAAGTTGGGCCCTGCCGCGGCCGCTGAGCATTCGGCGCCGCATATCCCCCAAGTGAGGTGAGCGATCGGGATGGCGCCCGAGGCTAGCATCTCCCGCAGTGAACTGGTCCGGCTACTACGCCCTCGCCCTCTTCGCCGCCGTCTACCCGGTCATGCTGGCGATCGTAGCCCTGTTCCTGTCCCGCGCCGGCCGCACCAGGTTGCTGGCCGGGCTGTTGACAGGTGCTTTCCTGACCACCATGGTGATGGGGATCGTCCTTGTCTCCATTGTGGGGAGCACCGACGCGTTAACCAGCTCGAACAAGGCGACCGTGCGAGCGTGGGTCAACATCGCCATCGGAGTCGTCCTGGTCGTAGCGGCCGCCAATCTCCTCTTCTTCCATCGCAGCCTGCGCCGTAAGCATGCAGAAGAGCCGAGCGCCGGGAAAAAAGAAAAGCCGTCAGGTTGGACGGCGCGCGCCGGGGCGGCAGACTCTTTTTGGGCCGCGTTTATCATCGGCGTAGCCATCGACCTCCCCAGCGTCTGGTTCCTCGCCGCCCTCAAGTACCTGATCGACGCCAAGTTCTCGGCCGGGGTGGTTTTCCTGCTCCTGCTCTCCTACGCCGCCATTGCTTACATCTCGATCGAACTCTGTTTGCTGTTCAGCCTCAAATGGCCGGTACAGACAGAGAGGATTGTCCGATCCGCCAACGCCTGGCTCAAGAGGCACGAGCAGGTAATTGCCGGTGCCATCGCCGGTGGTATCGGGATCTGGCAACTGGCGGAGGGGATTTCCAAACTCCCCTAGCCGCTCGTGGCCGGCCGCGGCACGACGCTGTCAGGGGGTGGCGAAATCGTCTCCCGGGAAACGACCGGCTGCCGCCATTACGTCTTCGGTGGCGTAAAGTATCGCCGCGGGTTCCCGGGCGACGAGGGCTATTGCATCCGATGGCCGGCACGCGAGCGAAAACGGCTCGTCCGCCCGTAGAAGTTCAATTGACGCAAA
>JASHVH010000471.1 GCA_030039575.1 Acidimicrobiales bacterium
AGTTCGGCCTGGTGAACACCATCTTGGGGTGGTTCCATATCCTGGGCCCACTTTGGTTAAGCAGCATAACCTGGTCCAAGCCCGCCATTGTCCTGTTGAACATTTGGGGCATCGGCGGGGCCACGATCATCTTCCTCGCCGGCCTGCAAGGCATTTCTCCCGCCCTGCTGGACGCGGCCAGAGTTGACGGCGCCAACCTCTGGCACCGTTTCCGCCACGTGACCTTGCCCGCCTTGTCGCCGTTGATCCTCTTCAACGCCGTGATCGGCATCCTCGCCGCTATGCAGTACTTCACCCAGGCGTTTGTGATGGGCGGCGGCGATACAGGTGACACCTCGATCGGGATCGGCAACAGCCTTCAGTTCGCCGTCGTCTACCTTTACGAAGTCGCTTTCGAGGACTTGCGCGTCGGTTACGCGTCCGCCATGGGCTGGGTGCTCTTCGTGCTGATGCTGGTCTTCATCGCCGTCCTCCTGAAAGTTTCCATACGGTGGGTCCACTACGAGGGTTGGCGGCAGCAATGAGGCCACAACGATGAAGCCACAACGATGAAGCCACAACGATGAAGGTAGCAATGGCAAGGCGAACCTTGCCGAAAGCGGTGACCTATGTCGTCCTGTCCGCTTTGTCCTTCCTGGTATTGCTCCCGTTTGCATGGATGCTGATCTCATCGCTAAAGACGAACCAGCAGCTCTTTACCATCCCGATCAAATGGTTTGTATGGCCGCTGCATTTCGACAACTATTCCCAGGCCCTTTCCCTTATCCCGTTTTGGTCGCAGCTCGGCAACACCGTTTTCCTGTCCGTGTCCACCGTCGTGGGGACCGTCCTGTCTTGCAGCTTTGTGGCCTACGGGCTGGCCAGAGTGGACTGGGCGGGCCGGCGGCCCCTGTTTGGGCTGCTACTGGTGACTATGCTCTTGCCCGGGATAGTTACGTTGGTGCCAACGTACGTGATCTTCCGGGATCTCGGATGGGTCAACACCTACCTGCCCCTGATCGTGCCGACTTTCCTGGGTACGCCATTTTATATTTTCCTGTTCCGCCAGTTCTTCCTCAGGATCCCTGAATCTATCAGTGAGGCGGCGCGAGTCGACGGCGCCTCCGAGTTGAGGATCTACGCCACCATCATCCTGCCGGTCAGCCGTCCCGTAATTGCAGCGGTGGCGGTCCTGGCCTTCGTGCAGGCGTGGACGGACTACCTCGGCCCGTTGATCTATCTGAACAAGCCGTCACAGTGGACACTTTCGCTGGGTTTGACCGCATTTTTGAGCAAGTACTCGTTGCAATGGAACTACATGATGGCGGCGGCGGTCGTGTTCACGTTGCCCCTTATCATCGTGTTTTTCGCGTTCAATAAGCAGTTCCTCAAGGGGATCAGCTTCAACACGGACGTCGGTTGACAGTTGAAGGAGGCCAGAAATGACAACACTGCGCGTCATGACCTACAACATGTTGCACGCTCCCGGGGACCGTTTGGCCCCGCTCGTCGACGTGGTTAAGGGCGTCGCCCCGGACGTGCTCGCCTGTCAGGAGGTGAACACCTTCGATGGCATGATGGAACTGGCCCGGGAGTTGGACATGCTCCCCGTTTGGGGTGCGGCGAACAGCCCCGAGGACTATCGCGAGGGCCAACCGGTGTTCGAGCACTTGGTCGTCTTCACGAAGTTTGCCCCCCGGATGGTGCGCGTTCACCCGGGTGACCGCCGCGCCATGTTCCGTCCGGTCCTCGAGGTGGCGTTCCAGCCACCCGGGACGCCGGAGGTGCGCGTGTTCACCGTCCATTTGCGGGCCAGGACAGACCCAAGCGAGAGGTTCCTCAAGTACCGCGAGGTCGGCTCTTTGTTGGCCATACTCGCCGACGCTGAAGGCCCTGTGATAGCTATGGGGGACTTCAACGCTCTTGCACCCGGGGAGGGAGACGGCAGTGCAATGGGCCGGCCAGGGACGGATCCACCCGAGGACCACGTGGCTGCCGTGCGGGGAGGGGTGGTGGGCGCCATTATCGGCTCGGGATGGGTGGATTCGTACCGGCTGCGGCACCAGAACGACCGGGACGAATCTACGCTACTGTCCCGAGCCGGCTGGAGGGTCGACTACATTTTTGTGAATTCAGTATTGGAACGGTTCGTCTCCAGCTCGTACATACTTGACAATGAGCTCGTCCTCGAGGCCTCTGACCACCGGCCGGTAGTCACGGAATTCACTTTTGCGGCTGAGGGCGAGGCCGGCGGCAACGGGTATCCTTCATTGTCGACATCGCGCGTAACTGGATAGTTCCTCACCGCCGGGGGCGGCAGCGCTCACCGTCGGCAGGGCCGGTGTCGCTCGTGCGGGGCACGGGCGCGACTGCTGACGTCGGTGGTGCCGGTCGGGCGGCCGGCCAGGAACGGCCGTGATCGAAGGCACCCGGGCCGGCGTAGACGTCGTCAGCGAGGACAGCCTCGACGGTCTTTCCAGTGCTGAAGCGCAGTCGCGCCGGGCACAGGGCGAGCGGGACTTAGCCGGGCCGCCGCCGGGCGGGGCCTTCCGACAGATACTCGCCCGGAACGTTTTCACTTGGCTCAACCTGATCCTCGTGACCCTGGGCGTGGCCACGCTGGCCACGGGCTCGGTGCCGGACTCAGCCTTCATCCTGGTCGCCGTCATCAACACCGTGGTCGGCACCGTGCAGGAAGTGCGGGCCAAGCGCACGCTTGACCGGCTCGCGCTTTTGAACGCTCCCACCGCCCGCGCCCGGCGGGACGGCGAACTCACCAACTTGCCCATCGAAGCGCTCGTCGTCGGTGACATCGTCGAAATGCGGACGGGAGAACAGGTCGCGGCCGACTCCGTCGTCGCTTCCGGGCGGGCCGAGGTGGACGAGTCGCTGGTGACAGGTGAAGTCGACCCGGTGCCCAAGGGCCCTGGCGATGCCCTCGTTTCAGGGACGTGGCTCGTCGGGGGCGCCGTCGTGGCGCGGGTCGCCGCCGTTGGGGCAGGTTCCTACGCCAGCCGGCTCGTCAGCGAGGCCCGCCGTTATTCGTTGAGCGGGTCGGAGCTGGTCAGGTCGGTCAACCAGGTCTTGCGCTGGCTGTCCATCGTCATGTTGATCGTGGGGCCGGTCCTGCTGTGGCGTCAGTTGCAGATCCAGGACTGGCGGGCCGCCGTCCGGGCCACTACGGCCGGGCTGGTCGGCATGGTCCCCGAGGGCCTGGTGCTCCTCACGACGCTGGCCTTTTTCAGCGCCGCTGTGCGCTTGAGCCGGCGCCGGGTCCTGGTCCAGGAACTCCCCTCGGTGGAGTCCCTGGCACGCGTTGACCAGTTGTGCACGGACAAGACGGGCACGCTCACCCAGGGTCGCGTCGCGTGGGGCGGCCTGGTCCTCCCTCCGCTGGCCGCGACCGACGGAGAGCGTCCATTCCCTTCGAGGGCCGAGGTCGAAGCCGCCCTCGGTGCGCTGGCCTCTGTTCAGGACGAGAACCCGACCATGGCCGCCATCCGCAGCGCCGGCGAGATCAGGCCGCCGCCCGGATGGGAAGCCGAACAGACCGTACCGTTCAACTCCGCCCGGAAGTGGAGCGGGACCACCTTTGCCGGAGAGGGCACGTGGGTGCTCGGAGCGGCTGAAATGGTGACAGCGCGTGACCCCGGCGGGGTGAGGGGCCTGGCGCATGACCTGGCGGCCAAGGGCCGCCGCGTGCTCGTGCTGGCGAACGGTCAGCAGGTGCTGGCCGGCACCGCCCTACCGGCAGACCTACGGCTGGTCGCCGCGGTCGAGCTCCGTGAGCAGCTGAGGCCGGACGCCCGGGCCACCCTTGAATACTTCGCCGCTCAAAACGTAACGGTCCGGGTTGTTTCCGGCGACAGCGCCCCGACCGTCGGCGCCGTGGCGGCGGAGGTAGGGCTCCCGGGCGCAAACGACCCGGTGGACGCCCGCTCGTGGCCGGAAGACCAAGCCCGGCGAGACGAGTTGGTACGCACGCACACAGTCTTCGGGAGGGTGACGCCCGAGCAGAAGCGCAGCCTGATCGGCTCACTGCGCCGGCAAGGCCACGTCATCGCCATGACCGGGGACGGGGTCAACGACACCCTGGCCTTGAAGGACGCCGACCTCGGCATCGCTATGGGGAGCGGCTCATCGGTAGCCAAGGCTGTGGCTCAGCTGGTCCTGCTCGATAACCAGTTCGAAACCTTGCCCGCCGTAGTCGCCGAGGGGCGCCAGGTCCTCCACAACATCGAGCGCGTCGCGTCCTTGTTCCTGGTGAAGAACGTCTACTCGCTCATCATCTCCGTCGCGGTGGCCGTCGCCGGCTGGCCTTACCCGTTCTTGCCCCGTCAACTGACGCTCGTCAGTGGCCTGGCCATCGGGATCCCGGGCTTTTTCCTGGCTTTCGCTCCCAGCCAGGAGCGGTTCCGCCCGGGGTTCTTGGGCCGGGTCCTCAGGTTCTCCGTCCCGGCGGGGACCGCCGCCGCTCTGGCCATCCTTTTGGCCTACGCCAGTGCGAGGGCACTGAGCGCCACCGCAGCCGAAGCCAGGGTGGCTGCCGTCGTAGTCCTCGCCATCGTCTCACTAACGGTGCTGGTCCTCCAGGCCCGCCCGCTGCGGGCGTGGAAGCTCGCTCTGATCGGGACGATGGGGGGGCTTTTCGTCGGGGCTTTTTTGGTCCCCGGCGTCAGCACCTTCTTCGCCCTGGACGACTGGCCACCAGCCACCGCCCTTCTCCAAGCGGTGGCGTACGGGGTGGGCGCATCGGCGGTCATCTGCGCTGTGAGCAGGCTCGTAGGCGAGGCCAGGCCAGAGCCGAACCAAGGTGCGAGGGCTCTGTTTTCTAATCTTGCCCGGCGGGCAAAGCCGTATTAGCCTCAACCCACAAAGCTGATGGGAACACTCAAGTAAGCGAGACGAAAGGGGCTGGTGCATGAGCTCCACTGATGAGCTGATCGCCAATAACTCTGCCTATGTGGCCAGTTTTGCCAAGGGGGAGCTGCCGCTCCCGCCGGCCAAGAAGGTGGCCGTCTTGGCCTGTATGGACGCCCGCCTCGACCCGGCCAAAGCCCTTGGCCTACAAGAGGGCGACGCCCACGTGATCCGCAACGCCGGCGGCGTCGCGTCTGAAGACGCGGTGCGAAGCCTTGTCATCTCCCAGCGGTTGCTCGGGACCGAAGAGATCATCCTGGTTCATCACACTGATTGCGGGATGGAGACCTTCACCGACGACGCCGTAAAAGAGCAGATCCTCGCGGATACCGGGGTGCGACCGAGTTTCTCACTGGAGGCGTTCCCAAAGGCCGAAGATGATGTCAGGCAAACTGCGGCCCGGATCAAGGCCAACCCGTTCATACCCAAAAAGAACGTCCGCGGCTTTATATACGAGGTCGAGACGGGACGGCTGCGCGAGGTGATCCTGAACTGACCTTGTCGAGCACGGTGGCAACTCGCTCGACCGCGTCCCACACGTCGACATAACTCGTGTAAAGAGCTACACGCGCCAGCCGGATAACATCCGGGGCCCTGAAGTCAGCCACTACCAGGCCTCGTTCTATAAGGGCCGGGGTCGTCGCCCAGGTGTCGGCATGGCTGACGGCGAGTGCGTCACATCACGGGGGTCTGGCGGGTCTAGACCTATGACGCCTGGCGTGGAGGGACAAGAGCGATGGAGGACCAAGTATGGCTGGCGGAGCGCTTCGAGGAGAACCGGCCCCGTCTGCGGGCGGTCGCCTACCGGATGCTCGGGTCACTGAGCGAAGCTGACGACGCCGTCC
>JASHVH010000472.1 GCA_030039575.1 Acidimicrobiales bacterium
ACAACGAGACCCACTTGGCGCTCCTGGCCGAACGCTGGCTCGGCGCCATACAAGGGGCCGACAATGCCCTCTACATCCAGGTAGGCATCGGCGTGGGGGCGGGCATACTCATTGGTGGGCAGTTGTACCGGGGGGCGACCGGCGCCGCGGGCGAGATCGGCTACCTGCCGATGGCAGCACAGCGTCCTGAGTGCCCAGATGGCGTGGGGCAGTTCGAGGATTCGGCGGGAGGGAGAGCCTTCGCCAGACTTGGCCAGTGGGCGGCGGCGACGCCGGGCGGGGACCTGTTGCGCGAACTGGCAGGTGGCGACCCGGAATTGGTCGACGCCGAGGTCGTCTTCGCCGCAGCCCTCCAGGGAGATACTGCCGCGCAGCGCGTCGTCGACGAGGTGGTCGGCCGGCTGGCACGCGGCGTAGCGGCCGCCACAGTCCTGCTCAACCCGGCCGTGATCGTTATCGGGGGCGGGCTGTCGCGAGCCGGTCAGGCGTTACTAGGGGCCCTTGAGCCGGCTGTCTGCGATCTGGTACCCGTGGCGCCACGCTTCGTGCTCTCGGCCCTGGGCGACGAGGCGGTGGCGCTCGGCGCAGTCAGGGCCGCGCTCGACGCTGCCGAGGAGGAACTTTTCTCGTTCTCTCGAGAGCCGGCCTAAGTGCACGACACGCCGCCTGCCCCTCTAAAGGAGGACCAAAGTATGTCATCACACACGGTTGCCAAGCCCGAACCGGATCTGTCGGCCTTTCACTATGACCTAGCCAGTTTCATCCCCTTCCGCGACCTTGAAGCCTGCCGGCGGGCCCGCGGGATCCCGCGATCAGAGATAACACGTCACCCGAACCCCGATTTCAAGGTCCGGGTCATCGAGGACCGCCTCGCGTTCTACCAAAGCTTCGCCGACGACCTGGTGGGGCGCATCCGCTCCGCGCGCGACGAAGGTTGCCCCTTTGTGGCAATTCTCCCTGTTGGCCCGATGCCCCAGTACGAGTTGGCCGCGCAGGCGATCAATTCCGAGCGGCTGTCTCTTGCCCATGTGCACACGTTCAACATGGACGAGTACGCCAATGAGGACGGGGTGACTGCACCGGTGTCGTGGCCCGGCTCCTTCGAGGGCACGATGCGCGAACAGTTCTTCGGGCTGATCGACGAGGAGTTGCGGCCCCATGAGGACAACATTCATTTCCCCACCACAGCCGCTATCGGCGACTACGGGACGATGATCGAAGACCTGGGGGGCGCCGACGTGTGCTACGGCGGCATCGGCTGGTGCGGCCACATTGCCTTTTGGGAAGCTCACCTGGGTTTCGAGTTCGCCGGAGACCTCGAGGCCTTCAAGCGTGCGGGCCCGCGCCTCGTCGAACTGCACCCGATGACGATCATGCAAAACGCCCTCCACTCGTTCAGCGGCGATTGGTCGCTGGTGCCGCCCAAGGCCAACAGCATCGGTCCGCAGGAGATCCTCGGTGCGCGCCACCGCAGCTTCTGGTTAGACGGCGACCTCGGAGGCGGTGTTTCGTGGCAACGCTTCATTGCCCGGCTGGTCGCGTACGGGCCGGTGTCGGAGTTCGTGCCCGGTTCCATCTTGCAGACAGCGCGAACTGATTACACGGTCCTCGGGGGTGTCGCCGACGACGTCGTGGTCCACATGGCCTGACCTCGTTGTGCCGCCAAGTTACGCCTTCCGAGTGACTGGGAGGCGCCCTGCCAAGAACTGGGCAGAGCGGTAGGCTGCGTGGATGAAGCTTTCCGTGCTCAGTAGTTCTACGCGTCTGGTCGCGGCCTCGGCAGTCGTACTGGCCACCCTCGGCCTTCTGTCGGCCACTGCGGAGGCAGCAGGCGCCGGGGCCCCGACAACGAGCTCAGTGCTCACTTCGGCCAAGAGCGCGATCGGAAAGCAGACCAGCGTCCACCTGGTGCTGACGTCGAAGTCCAGTTCGACCGCGGTCGAAGAGCACATAAAGGCCGACCTGGAGAAGACCAGCGGTATCGAGACCATCTCGGTAGGCAGCGACACGGCCATCCTCAAGCTCACCCCCAACTACGCCTATTTATCGGGCAACTCGTCCGGGCTGACCAAACTCTTCGGGCTGACCTCGGCTGAGGTGAACAAAATCCATGGGCACTGGGTGTCGTTCAAAGCGGGCACAAGTCAGTACAAGGACCTAGCCGCTTCACTAACGGTTTCTTCAGTCGCCAGCGTCCTCCCCGCGGCCAAGGGCACGAAGCTGCACACGGCCACGCCCCCGGCCAAAAAGTGGTACACCCTGAAATGGGAGACGGCTGCGACCAGCTCGGAGCCGGCGTTGGCCAACACGCTCATCCTCTCGGCTATCGGCGCCACCCTGCCGGTTCAGGAGACGTCGACGGCTCCAGGAGGGGGCAAAGAGACAGTGGCTCTCTCCAAGTGGGGCGAGCACGTCCTGGTGAGCGCACCGGCCGCCGGGTCGACCATCCCCTTCTCCAACCTCTCTAGCTGACATCTGCAGTCGCGGTCTGGCCACCAGCGGCAGTCGCTGATCGTGGGCGCGCCTACTCGTTGCCGCCGGCTACAGCCATCTCGCCGAGCAGTGACCAGTCGTCCTGAGGAATTGTCACGTTGACGATGAGCGGTGTCTCGGTCAGATGGGCCGGCGCCGTTCGTTGAGCCTCTCGGAAATGCTCGGAGCCAACATGGGCGCCGGCCGCTTCACCGTCCCTGAACGCCTCGACCAACACGTACTCGTTGGGGTCATCAACACTGCGCGCCCAATCGAACCAGAGGCATCCCGGCTCTGAACGCGTTGCGCGGGTGAAGTCTCTAACGATGTCCGGCCAGCGGTCGGCATCTTCCGGCTTGACGCGGAACTTAGCAGTGATGAAGATCACGGCGCCTCCTAAATCGAAGTGAGCTGCTCAGATTGAATATACCGAGGCTCGGCTCATCCCGTGGTTAGCTTTGGCGGGGAGCACGGCCGCTTACGGCCATCCGTCAGGGTGAGGTGGACGGTTGCCCGGCGTTTCGACAAGAACGCTTTGCTGTCCGAAAACTCGACGGTACGAGTCCTGCCCAAAGCTCGTTGAGAGCGGCTCGCCTTCTCTTAGCTTGAAAGTACGTCTGCCGTCCCCCAGGCGCTCGGCGCGCAAGAACAAGGAGGTCCGCAGTTGATCGGAGTAAAAGGCGTCTGCGAGTTCGAACATGTGGGTAACGAAGATGACCTTGACGCCCAACTCTGTCATCGCCTTCACGACTTCCCGTCCAATCTCGGACCCTTCCCGCTCATTCGTCGAGGCGAACGACTCGTTGCACAATAAAAGACAGCCGGGAGCAACCTTGGCCGCGATCTCGCTCATCCGTCGCAGTTCTTCGTCGAACTTGCCGCTCGTCATCGTGGGGTCCTCCTCGCGCTTGAAGTGGGTGAAGATCCCAGTGGAAACATTGGCCTTGAAGTTGACCGCTGCTACGAACATCCCAGTCTCCATCATCATCTGTGCGAGCCCGAGACTGCGCAAGAACGTCGATTTGCCGCCCTGGTTGGCACCGGTGATCATGACGAGAGACTTCCCGTCGCCCGCCAGGTCGTTGCCGACCACCGGGTCATCGCTGCGTAGTGGTAGGCACACGTCATAAAGTCCCTCAGCGGCCACAGCTAGCTCGTCGACCGCCCGGGGCTGGGGGAAGCAGATAACTTGGCCTTTATCCGATAGCCGATCACGGAGGTTCACGCAACCGACATAAAACGCCAGCTCGCTCCGCACCATGGTGAAAAAACTCCGGATGTGCTCGGCCGACTGAGCCAGGGCGTTTGCGACCATGTTGATGCCGCGGGCTTGGAGGTCGCCGAGTATGCGCAAGCCGGCATCATCCCGGGTCGAGATCTCGAAGCTATAGCCAGAACGGTTCAGCCCCGAAAGCCGGTCCCTCAACCGTCTCGGGCGCGGGCGGCGGAGTACCAGCCCTGTAGCAGTATTGCCTTCGCCGAGGTTGGCGCTTATGAGCGTGCCCCCTCTGAAGCGGAGTTGGCTCAGATGGTCTTCGATGTCGCGCATGTAGTCCTCGGCGAGTTCGTCGCAGACCATCTGGAAAAACCTGGAGAAACCGCCGGAGGAGAACTCCGTGGCATGCTCCTCACTGACTTGCCTGAGCCGCCTCAGGTAGCCCAATAGCAGCTCGACGGCGTTCAATGCCCGGCTAAGGATGGATTGGGGCGCACCGCTGTACAGCCCCCAGATCTTGCGTTCGGCTTCGACTGCTTCTGTTGCCAGATCGTAGATCTGTCTCACTACCGAAGGACGTTCCAGGGAGTCCGCCAGGACCTGTTGGCGGTAAGCGATCGAACTGAGGTCGGTCAAGCCCAGCAGGACCGCCCGCTTGGACATGTCGAAGATGACCTTGTCGCCCTGGGCCATGGCGGCGCAGAGGATGTCAAGCCCGAGATCCTTGGTCAAGGCCGCCGTGTTCGTAGGTAGTTCGCTCACGAGGTCTACGTCCCTGTCGGCGTACATAAGGTTGGCCTTCATAGGGCGTTTCTTCTCGTGAGCGATGCGTAAGTCAACCTGTATTTTCGGGCCAAGGCCATCGCGTATGCCCGGCCGTCCGCCGGCCGCCGTGTCAACTTGTAAGTCCGCACATCGGGATCCTCGGGGACGACATCTGCCACCATGCTCACCGTCGCCTCGTTGAGGGAGGCCAGCTCGTCGGCGAAGGTGACGTACACGCACAGCGCGCCCAGGTCGCTCACCCGTCCCAAGATCTGTCCGCCAATGAAAAGCGAGTCAGCCAGCGTGGTGGAACTGAAGCTCTCGTTCATGACGAGGACGCTGCGGCCGGTGGCCTGTTCGAGCATATCGCGCACCCGCACGAGCTCGTCGTCGAGCTTCCCACGCAGGCTCTCGAGCCGCTCTTCTCGTTCGAAATGGCTGAAGATGCGGTCGGGCAGGGCGAGGCGAGCCCGCCGCGCCGGCACCGGGAGGCCGAGGCTGGCCAGGAAGTGAAGTTGGCCGAACATGCGGGCGAAGGTCGTCTTGCCGCCTTGGTTGGGCCCAGTCACAACCAGGACGCGTTCACGTCCTGCGAGTTCGAAGTCGTTGCAAATGATGGGAGAACCCCTGCCGGCAAGAGTGCTTGCCAGCGCGATGTCGTACGCACTCTCCACGCTGGTCACGCTCGAGTGCCCCGACACCTCGGGATAGCACAGCGGGAGCCCAGCGTCCTTCAATTTTTGTGTGAACTCGAGGTAGGCAAGGAAGAACTGGACCTCTCGGTCGAAGTTGGAGACGGTAGGGTCGACGAAGTCGTTATGGGCTGAGTAACACGCTTCCAGGCGCGCGAAGATCTCCGGGTAGAGCCTCGCCACCCGCTCCAGGACCTGCGCCTGCACATGGTTCGCGTCCCTGAGGTCTCGGTACTCGGTCAAAAATTCTTTGACCTCCGCCTGCCTGAACTTGGAAAAAGTTTGCTCGATCTCCCAGCTGTAGTCGGGCTCTCCCGCGTAAGGGCCGACAGTCACTCGCGTGCCCCGGATGAGCATCGAGTACTGGGTTCCCGCCAGGTCCGTGCGCAGCTGACGGACTTCCCTGCCGAGCGCGACGAAACCCTCGGAACGGGCGTAGTCCTCTAGGTAGAGCTTCAACCCTTTGAACCCCCTCGACCGGAGCGGCAGTCGTGCCAAGTCGTCGAGCAGACCTGTCACGGCCGCCCAATAATTCTCAGCCGCGTCGAGGAACCATCCCTGCTTGAAGAACGGCGTCTCGATCTGGCTCATGCCCCTCAAGAAGGAGCGAGCCCGGCGCATGCGCTCGGCGAAAGCGCGCATGCGGTCCGCCACGTCGCTGTTATCGAGGTCCTGGCATACCTCCTGGCGATAGCGCACGTGGGCTTCCCCGAGCGGAGAATAGAAAAAGGCTGCTAGGTCATATTCTTCCCTTCCTGCCAGGATCTTGCTGACCACTTGGTCGAGGTGAAAATCACCGAAAAAGTCAGGCGCCTCCGAGTTCTCCTCACCCCCGGCTTGGGCAGGGCCCTCGAAAGGCACCCTGAAAGAGGGCAAAGCCTGTGGGGCAAATAGACGGTCTTGTGGTGGGGCAGGTGTCTCCTCAGCGTCGTCTCGGTAGAGGATCGAGGGGTTCATAGCTGGGCAATCGCTTCCTCAACTGCGGCCAGGAGCTGCCTGTGCAGTTGGGGCCAATCGTCGGGGATGTCATATAGTCCCCAGTGCTTGCGCAGCTTTTCAGGCGACATATCTATGAGGTCGGCCCACAGGATGTGCAGTGCTCCCCGCAGGGCCCGTCGCCCGTCGAGCACTGCCGGCTCGAGCCCAAGGGTGTTGGCCGCGATGTCGAGCGCTCTTTCGAGGGGCCCGAGGACGTGGTCCAGGTCCGGCACGCCTTCCAACGCGGAGAGCCGCCGGTTCGAGGAAACCTCTTGTTTCACTGTCGAGAGTTGGGTATCGATGTGGCGCAGCAGGACCACGATCCGTTCGAGTGCCGGCGTCGGCCGTAAAGACGACGGAGGCCCGCCCGGTCCATCACTGCGGTTAGCGTCTGGCTCCCCGGTAGCTGCCATCATCGTTGGCCCGCCAGCGCCAGCGCTGCTTCCGCCGCCCTGCTGGCCGCTTCGCTGGCCCGCTGCTGTTCCTGGCGTCCGGCCTCCGCGACTCCGTGCAACTGCTCGGCCCGCGAGGCAGCAGCCAAGATGGTCTCGGCCGAGGCGGCCAGCTCGGCCGCCATCGCCGTCTCGAAACGACGCCTGACCGCGTCCAGGCGTTGGGAGATGTCCCAGCGAGCCCGGCCGGCGTGCTTGTCAAACTCTCGAGCCAAATCGCTCTCAGCCCGGTGGAGAAGGCGCTGCCGCCGCAACGACCGGGGCAACAAGAGGCGCAGGACGCGGTCGATGTTCTCGGTCGAGCTGCCAACATGCAGGAAAAGGTAGAAATATCGTTCTCGTTCCTCGGCCACCTCCGGTACGGCCAGCCGAGGGAGTTCCACCTGGAAAATGTCCGCCGCCGCGGCCCGGACGGCGTTCACCCGGTCCTGGGTGCGGTCCCGGAAGCGCTCGGCCAGCTTTTTCCAGGACCCCTCAGCCCGCTCGGCCTCCGCCTGACGGAAGACCTCGAAACTGTCCCGCACAGATGACTCGACCGCCCGCCGCAACTCTTCTTCGAGACGAGAGACGGGAGTTGACCGTGCGACGTCTACGAGCCGAGCCTCGCATTTAGCAGGAGCGTTCGCGGCGAAGTCTGCCAACGCCTGGCCGATGGCGCCGCCCAAGGCGTCAACATCTCGCTGCAACAGCGTGCACTCGTCGTTGAACGCTTGACGCTGCTCCGCTGCCGCCGCTCGTAGTCTTTCCACTCGCTCGCGGAGCGAGACCGCGTCGAGCTGTGCCGTGGCCGCTTCGATCCTGAGCGAATCGTCCAGCTCATGGGCGAGCCGGGCGAGCTCCGAGCGGGCCGTCGTGACGCGCGCCTCGACCAGGTCGAGCTTTACGAAGCGGTCGAAGGCGCCAGAAAAAGCGGCAAATTCGCCTCCCTGGCCCTCCTCGGCCATTTGGCCGACCAGGCGCGTCCCGAGAGCGGCCCGCGCACTGACCCGCCACAGCCTCTCCGTCCGCCCGAGCTCGGCGCCCAGCGCGTTTGACACGAAGCGAGTCACCTCGTCGAGCTCGGCCTGGCTCAGGTGGTCGGCGCGGTTCAGGACAAAAAACGTCGGTGATCGGCGCTCGGACAAAGCGGCCAACAGCTTCCGCTCCGCCTCCGAAAGCGGGGCGTCGGCCGAGAGCACCACGATGGCTCCATCGGCTTCCAAGAGAGCCCGAGCTGCTGCTTCATCGTGGCGGAACACCGAACCGGTACCGGGCGTGTCGACGAGCACTACGCCTGGGCGCAGCAGTTCGGCAGGGGCCCGGGCTTCAACTCGGCTGACCTGGCGCTCGTTGCCGGGGTTGCCGGCTTCGGTGACATAGTCGGCCAACTGACCGAGGTCGATGTCCTCGGTGGTCCCGTCGGTGTGAACAACTGTGGCGCCCAGCGGCCCGTACGCCACCTCGGTGGCCACAGCCGTGAGCGGGAGGACGCCCGTTGGCAATAGGTCCAGGCCAAGAAGGGCATTGACCAGCGTGGACTTGCCTCGCTTGAACTCTCCTAGAACGGTAACGTTGAAACGCCCCCTGGCCACGCGCTCTGCCAGCCCGGTGGCACGGGTGGACAGCTCCTGCCTATCGCCGGCCGCAGCCGCCAAGTCTCCAGCCGCCTTCGCCAGTTGCTCCAGCTCGGTGTCCACAACGCACCTCCTACCTCGAAACCGACCAGTCCGGTAGGAGCCATCGTCCCCGTTGAAAACGCCGCTATCTGGGCGCCAGGGCCCGGGGCAGTATGGCGAGCTCCATCGCCACCCACAGCTTACCAGCCACGAGGCCCTGGCCGTTTGGGGGAGCCCGCTGCTTGCTCTCTCCAGCCCCGATCGCGATAAGGTGTTCCTCAGCCGGATGAGGTCCCGGCGGTCGCAACCGTTCCCGGGCGTGGCCGAACCTCCCAAATGGGCGTCCCAGGTGGGGATAATCCCAGATGGGATGATGGCTTCTACGCGAAGAGTTCGTGCGCGTAGAGGAGAACAGGTTCCGTGGTGCTGCCATCTGGCGTTGTGCAGGCGCTCCAAGTCGTGGTGGTGCTTGTCTTCGCCCCTTTTGTGAGCGGCGCCATAAGTCAGGTCGAAGCCCGGTTCGAGGGCCGCCGGGGCCCCAGGGTGCTCCAGCCCTACTACGACCTGGCCAAGTTGTTCCGCAAGGAGACCCTCGTACCAGAAGGTGCCAGCTGGGTCTTCTTGGTGGCGCCGATAGTGGCGTTCACGTCGTACCTGACCGTGCCTTTGCTGATCCCGGTCCTGACCGACTTCCCGTTACCCCTCGGTTACACGGGCGACATACTCGGCGGCGGCCTCATCCTCGCTCTGGCCGGGTTCTCAGTGGCGTTGGCGGCGGCAGAGACGGGTGACCCGTACGCCCAGCTTGGTAGCAGCCGGGCAATGACGTTCGGGGCACTGATCGAGCCCTCGGTCCTGTTCGTCGTCTTCACGGTGGCGCTTATCACAACCACTGACTTGCCTTACGCTATGGCTGCCGTCGACCGCTCCTCCCTGGCCCAGGTCCTGCGGCCGGCGCACGTGTTCGCCGCCGCCGCCTTCTTCCTCGTCGTGCTGTCCGACACGGGGCGGATCCCGGTCGAAACGCATGCCAGCACGCTTGAGTTCGGGATGATCGACGAAGCGAGGGCCTTCGAGCATTCGGGGCCTGCGCTTGCCCTATTGAAGTGGGGAACAGCCATAAAGCAGCTGGTCCTCTACGTCATCCTCGTGGACGTCTTCGCCACCCCGTGGGGTTTGGCCGGATCCCCGCAAATCGGTTCTGTCCTATTGGCTATCCCCATCCTCCTTGGCAAGGCGCTGGTCGCCGGGACCATTTTCGCCCTGATCGACAACACCTTCTCGAAATTGCGCCTCTATAAGATAACCGAGTTCATGGCGTCTGCCTTCGCCCTGTCGGCGGTCGCGGTGCTCGTCCTCTACCTGGGTGGCGGCTGACGATGCTCATTCCCATTCTGGCCAACGTCCCCACCCCCCCTTCAACCTTTGACGGCATAACGGAAGCGATCGCCGTCTTCGTGCTCTTGTTGGTCTTCGTGATGCTGCGCCAGGCGTTGTTGCACTCACAGGTCCGCCTGTACGCCCTCCAGTCCTTGGCGGTGTCGGCACTGGCCGGGGTACTGGCGACGAACGAACACGCCGGCGACCTCTTCGTATTGGCCGGGTTGTCGTTCGTGCTCAAGGTGATCATCGTCCCAGTTGTCGTCCTCCACCTGCTGCGCGAGGCAGAGGTGGACCTGGCCGGGAGCCAGCGCTTCGGCGTGGCGAGCGCGGTGCTCCTTGGCGTGGCCGTTTCGGTCTTCGCGTTCCTGGCCGTGGGCTCGGTCCACATCGGCGGTTCTGGAGCGAAGGGCCTCCCTGTGCCGGCACTGGGCGCCGCGGCAGCCACCGTACTGGTCTCGTTCGTCCTGGTCATGTACCGGGCGGATGTAGTCTCGCAAGCCATTGGTTTTTTTTCCATGGAGAACGGCGTCTCCGTGGCCAGTCTCGTCATTGCCGCGCGCATGCAGTCCATCCTCGAGGTCGCCTTCCTTTTCGACCTGTTAGTGGCGGGGGTGGCGTTCGCCCTGATCATGCGCGCCCACCATCGCAGGAGCGCCTCCCTGTCCACCGAGACACTTGACCAGCTCCGCGGCTGAAGGTAGTCCCAAAATGCCGAAAGTGCGCCCCCTATGAGCCTCGTCCTGATCGCCATCATGGTGGTACCGCCGGTAGCCGGGGCGACCTCGTGGTGGGCGGGACCGCGCCTTAGGGGCGCGGCGACCGTTACCAGTGGCGCAGCTACGTTTGGGCTGGCGCTGGCCCTCGTCCCGGCCGTCGCCAGAGGTCGCCCCGTCAGTCGCGCTCGCACTGCCGGGGGTGGTCAGGTCGTCCTCTACGGCCAGCACGCGGTCACCGCTCTTGGCAACTGGCTGAGGGTCGACTCGCTTTCACTCGTGTTCCTCCTGGCGACGGCGTTCCTGTACGCGTTGACCGCCATTTTTGCGGTGGGATATGTCTTTGCCGAGCACGGGGCGGATGCCATCTACCGTCGCCGCTTGTTCGCCGGTATGAACATCTTCGCCTGGGCCATGGCGATGGCACCTCTGGTCAACAACATCGGGCTGTTGTGGGTCGCCATCGAAGTCACGACGGTGGTCAGCGCGCTGCTCGTTGCTATCGAGGGGACAGACAGCGCCGTCGAAGCCGCCTGGAAATATGTCTTGCTCGGTTCACTCGGCCTTGGTTTGTCGCTGCTGGCCACTGTGGTCATGTACCACGCCGGCAGTTATTCGCTGGGCCAGGCGTACGACCTGTCCTTCACCAAGTTGGTGGGTGCTGCAGCCCGGTTCCCCGCCGGTACGGTCAGGCTGGCCTACTTATTGGCCGTCCTCGGCTTCGGCACCAAGGTCGGCTTTTTCCCCGTCCACACCTGGCTGCCCGACGCCCACTCCGAGGCGCCTACCCCGGTTTCGGCATTGCTGTCGGGTGCTTTGCTGGCCACCTGTTTTTACGCCATCCTGCGTTATTACCAAATAACCGAGCGGGCCGCGGGTGTCGCTTTTGCACGCGATGTACTGGCCGGCTTCGGGGTCGCCACCCTGTTACTGGGCGCGCTGTACCTGGCCTCTCAACGTGACCTCAAGCGCATGCTGGCCTACTCGTCCGTCGAGCATATGGGCATCCTTGCCATCGGGATGAGCTTCGCATCTCCTTTGGCCGTAGCGGGCGTGCTCTTGCACGTGCTCGCTCACGCGGCGGCCAAAGGTACGGCCTTCTTCGGGGCCGGGAGCGTGGTCCGAAAGCTGCGCACCAAGGACCTCGAGCGGATCCGAGGAGGCATGGGCTTACTCCCGTGGAGCGGGCCGTTGCTTGTCGCGGCGATGTTGGGCCTGTCAGCTCTTCCCCCGTTCGGCACTTTCCGCTCCGAGTTTTCGATTGTGGCCGGCGGTCTCTCCGGCGCCTCCACCGGGCTGGGGCAAGTGCTGTCTGCTGTCTTGGTCGTACTGGTTACCCTCGCCTTTTTAGGCCTCTCTTGGCACATCACCCAGGTCATGGCCTCGCCCGGCCCGAGTGGCGGGACGACTGTGGCCAAGGGCGAGACGAGCAAGTTAATGGTGTTGGCCATGTCCCTGGCACTGCTGGGCCTGGTCATACTCGGGGTCCACCCTCCCGCCCAGCTCGACAACCTGTTCCACGGCGCCGTTAGCGAGCTAGGAGCATGAGAAAATGAGGCCCGGGCAAGCATTGACGAGCGGGGACCAGTCCTGGTCCGAAATCAGCGTCCCCGCTAACCACTTGGCTGAAGTGGTCGCGTCCTCTGCTCGCACTGAGGGCTCGGGTCAGCCAGACGCAAGTGCGTCACGCCGGACGAAGCGCTTTGCCGGGCTGTTTGGGTCGGCCCTCGAGGACGGTTCGGTGCTATTGCGCGTCGCCTTGGCCCGCTACGGAGGGTTCGAGGTCGTGAGCTCAGTCGTGGCGCCGAGGCCCGACGGTCGTCCCGGTAGTTACGAAGCCCTAACCCCCGTCGTACCAGGGGCCGCCTGGTACGAGCGCGAGGTGGCCGACCTGTTCGGCCTGGCGCCCGAAGGCCATCCCCGTATCGACCCTCTCGTGTTACCACGTAAAAAGGGAGAAGATCCGCCAAGACCGGGGTGGAGGATGCCGGGCCAAGATCTGCCAATAGTGCCGGACGAAACACCGCTACCTGCCCACCTGGCCGGAGAAGGGGTCTTCACCCTCCCGTACGGCCCGGTCCGCTCCGGGGTTTTCGAGTCGGTGCAGTACTTGGTGGAAACGCCGGGGGAAGACATACCACACCTCCGTGCCCGCGTGTACCATAAACATCGCGGCATCGAGGTCCGCTTCCAGGGCCTGTCACCGGCCGATGGCGTCCTACTGGCCGAGCGGGTAGAGGGAGTGGCTTCGGTCGCGCACGCCACCGCCTTTTCCCAGGCTGTCGAATCTCTGAGCGCCGGAGAGGTACACGTCCCGCCGGCGGCCATGCTGGTCCGGGTGGTGCACGCCGAACTGGAGAGGGTGGCCAACCATCTGGACTCGACCGCCCGGCATACCGAAGCGGCCGGGCAGGCCGTTGCCTACGCCCGCCTGACCTGGCACAAAGAACGCATCATGCGCCTGCGAGCCGACCTCTGCGGTCACCGGTTCGGCCGCGGCGTGGTCGTCCCCGGCGGGGTCGCCGGCCCACCGATGTTGGCTCCCGGCCCCACGCTCGGCCAACTGGCGACCATAGAGGCTGATATTCGCGCTGATATTCATTTGCTGATGGCCACGTCATCGTTTATCGACCGTCTCCGGGGCACGGGCGTGCTCAGCCCTGAGGTGGCCTCGTCCAGGGGAGCGATCGGTCCTGTCGGGCGGGCGTCGGGATCGGACGAGGACCTCAGGGCCTACCGTCCCTACGGTGCCTACAGGACTATCCAGATGCCTGCCCATCGTTACCGTGACTCGGGCGACGCCCTCGGGCGCCAGCTGGTCCGCAACGAGGAAATCTGGGGTGCCTTCGAGGTTTGCCGTCGCGCCCTAGAAGCGCTGGAGGGTGTCCCCGCCGACGGGCCGTGGACGGCACCGGTCGCCCCGGTCGACGGGACGGCTTGGGGCTGGGTGGAAGCACCCCAGGGCGAGCTCCTCTACCTGGTCGAGACGGAGGCCGGACGCCTCCGCCGGGTGAAGCCTCGCTCGGCTTCTTTCCATAACTTGGCCCTTTTCCCCGACGTTTTTACCGGCGACATTTTCACGGACTTTGCTTTCATCGAGGCGAGTTTTGGCTTGTCGATTGCCGGGGTGGCGAACTGATGCCCTGGGTGACGCGCGGCCTGCGCAACGGCGTGCTCACCAGCCGTTACCCGGCCCGCCCCGATGGGTACGGCGAGAACTGGCGCGGTGGCGTAGCCGTAAAGCCAAGCCCTACAAGAGGTCCCGACGCGGACCTGCCCGACATTTGCCCCACGGGCGCCATCGCCGGAGCGCCGCACGGGGGGCCTGCCGTCGACCGGGGCAAGTGCATCCTCTGCGGCCGCTGCGTGAAAGAACGGCCCGATCTCTTTGACTTCGACCGGTCCTTCGAGGTGGCCAGCATCGCTCGTCCGGCGTTGGTCGTGCCTCCTACGGAGGAAACCTCCGCATCTTTGGCCGCTCTTCGTGAAGATCTTGCCCGGCGAGTCAGGGCGCTGCGCCGGTCGGTCCACTTACGCCACGTCGACGCCGGCTCCGACGGCTCTGAAGAATGGGAAATAGCTGCCCTCTTAGGCCCCGTCTATGACATCCACCGGCTCGGCATATTTTTTACCGCCAGCCCTCGCCACGCCGACCTCCTTCTCGTGACCGGTGCCGGCTCGGCCGGGATGGCCGGGCCGCTCCGCTCGACCTATGAAGCCATGCCTGACCCGCGGATAGTAATGGCGGTCGGCACGGACGCAATTAGCGGCGGGATCGTTAGCCCGAGTTACGCCACGGCGGGCGGTGTGGGCGGCACCGTGCCGGTCGATGTCTGGGTGCCGGGTTCGCCACCAAGCCCCTTCTCGGTCCTGCACGGGATCCTGATGGCTATCGGTCGCTTACCAATGCAGGCGGCCTCGCCGTGAGGCAACTGCTTTTATTAATTGCCCTTTTACTCATGGCCGGCGGCGCGGTCGTCAACTTGGTGGCCGGGAGCGGGCCGAAATGGTCCCGCTGGGCTTGCTACGGGATGGCATCAGTGGCCTCGGCACTGGTAACGGCTACGGGCGCCTTGTGCCTAACGGGGCACGCCGTGAGCGTGGACCTCGGCAACCTGTTGGACTTCGGCCAGACCAGGCTCCTCTTCGACCCTTTGGCCGGCTTGTTCCTGACATTGATGGGGGGCCTGGGCCTGGTCATCTCCCTGTCCATGCTCAACTGGCCGCCCCCCTCCCCGGCGGGGGGGCGAGCGTCCGGGTGGGCTTACATGCTCCTGCTGGCGGCAGTGACCGTGGTGGTAGTGGCAGCCGACGCGTTCACGTTCCTGTTCGCTTGGGAAGCGCTGACCGTCGCATTTTATGTGCTCGTCCTCGCCACCCGGGCCGACCGTTCCCAACCGGGCGCCGCTTGGGCCACGGCCGGGGTGGGGGCGTGGGGGGGCGCGTCACTACTCGTCGGGTTCTCGTTACTAGCTGGAGCCGCCCACTCCTTCGACTTCGCAACGTGGGCGCGGCTGTCGGCCAGCGCCGTCCACGCCCCGGCTTATGCCCTCGTTGTCTTCGGCTTTGCCACAAAGGTGGGCTTGGCCCCCTTTCAGGGCTGGATGCCACGCGGCTACCCGGCGGCCCCTGGCCCGGCCCGGGCCGCCATGGCCGGCCTGGCTGTCAACGCCGGCTTCTACGGCCTTTGGCGGTTCCTGGCGGTACTCGGCCGGCCCCCGGGCTGGCTGGCCGTCACGGTGCTCGTCCTGGGCGGCGTCACTGCCTTATTGGGCATAACGTTCGCCGCCGTCCAATCGGACCTCAACCGCGTCATCGCCTATTCCAGCATCGAGAACGGCGGGCTCATCATGGTCGGCTTCGGGATGGCCCTGGCCGGCGCTTCGGAGGGGAACGGGGTGCTCACGGCCGTCGGGCTCCTGGCTGCATCGCTCCAGTTGCTCGCTCATGCTGTAGCTAAGTCGGGCCTCTTCCTCGGGGCGGCCAGGTTCCAGCCTGGTGGCAGCGAGGCTCCGTTGGACGGGCTATCGGGCATGCTTCACACGCAGGGTTGGGCCTCCGCGGCATTCGCCGCGTCCGCGCTGACCCTGGCGGGCCTGCCACCGACGATCGGTTTTGTCTCGGAGTGGTTCACGTTCGAGGCGTTGATGCAGCAGTTCCGGCTCCACTCGTTGGCCCTACGTCTGGCGACAGCGAGTGCTGGGGCCCTCGTCGCTCTCACCGCCGGCGTAGCCGCCCTCACCTTCGTGCGCCTGCTGGGCTTCGTCGTCTTGGGGCGAGGGAGCGGGACAAAACCGCGCCAGGCCGACGTCCCCAGCCGGTGGTCACTCGGGGCGACGGCGGTGTTGTGCTTCGGCCTGTCGGCAGCGGCTCCCTGGACGGTGCGCTACATAGGCCGCGGGCTAAGCCCAATCGTGGCTCGCTCAGTGGTCGACGGCGCCCTGAAGTCACCTTGGGTCCTTCAGCCGGTCTTCTCCAATTTCTCCGCCTTGTCGCCGACATGGCTATTTGTGGTGATGCCGATCGGGTTCTTGGCTGTCACCCTGGCCACGGTGGTCTTGTCGAGTGGACGTTTTCTGTCGGTGCGCCGGGTCCCTCCGTGGCATTCGGCCACCCCCGGGGTGCGTGGCCCTGATAGCTACAACGCCTTCGCTTACGCCAACCCCATCCGGCATGTGCTGGCCAACATCCTCGGCACCCAAAAGGAAGTTGCTGCGGTACCCAGCCGGGCGGCCAGTGACATCGGCGATGGCACGGTCGCGCTCGAGGGTTCCGACGACCTCGAAGCCGAAGCCGGCCCGCACCGCCACACACATGCAGTGTTCAGTGCCAAGGCTGTCGAACCAGTCGAGTCCTATCTGTACCAGCCACTACTGGCTGCGTACATGGCCGTGGTGCGGGCGGCAAAGAAGCTGCAATCCGGGCGTCTCGACGCCTACGTGGGGTACATGCTGTTCGCCCTTGTCGCCATCCTCATCGTCGCTGCGGCCATGGGCTGACGACCGGCTAGGGCTTGACGGCGGTCGGGGGGCGCCCGCTAATGTGTGACCGGAACCGCAGTTACAGCGATGAGGCCCGCTTGCTGCGAGGCGTTCTTGCCTCGCTGATGGCTTCTACCCAGCAACTGACAAGTCTCAGGAGCAGAGGAGAAGCCGATCGAAGTGCCTGTGGTGGTCCAGGTCCTCCAGAGCCTCGTCGTGGTTGTCTTCGCCCCGCTGTACGTCGGCGTGCTGGCCAGGGCGGAGGCGGTCGTGGCCTCCAAGCGAGGCCCGAGCATCTTCCAGCCCTACCGTGACCTGGCCAAGTTGCTGCGCAAGGGCTCGACGGTCAGCGACCAGGCCTCGTGGGTCTTCCGCGGGGCGCCGTTTGTGATCTTCGCCTGCTACCTGACGGTCTCAGCCATCGTCCCCATTATCACCAGCGTGCCGCTGCCACTGGCCTTCCTCGGCGACCTGATCGGAGGCGCCTTTGTCCTAACGTTGGCCGCCTTTGCCAGCGCTCTGGCGGCGATGGACACGGCCAGCCCTGAGGGAGATCTCGGGGCCAGCCGAGCCACGTGGGTCGGTAGCCTCGTGGAACCGGCCTTGATCCTTGTCTTTTTCACGGTGGGAGTGCTGTCGGCCTCGGACAACCCCTATCTGATGAACCACGCCGTCCGGTCTTCCCCCTACGCGCTGGTGCTCCCGGCCCACGTGCTCGGGACCCTGGCCTTCTTCATGATCGTACTGATCGAGAACGGCCGCATCCCGGTCGAGAACCCGAGCGGCAGCATCGAGATCTCCATGATCGAAGAAGGACGTGTGACGGAGTATTCGGGTCGGCTCTACGCGCTGATGCGCTGGGCCTCGTGGATGAAGTTGTTTCTCCTGTCATCGATCTTCATGAACGTCTTCGTCATCCCGTGGGGTCTGGGTGACGGGAAACGGCTCCTCGGCGGCGTAATCGCCATACCGGTCCTGGCCGGGAAGCTTCTCTTGTGCGGGATCGTGATCGTCGTCGTGGACTCGTCATTTGCCAAG
>JASHVH010000473.1 GCA_030039575.1 Acidimicrobiales bacterium
GGAGATCCGCAAGCGCAACGTCGTCCACCCCGGCGACGTCTGGGGGCCGGGCCAGGTGATGGACGACGGCTGCGCAGGGGCGGAGCGCTGCCTGGACGAGCTCGCACCGCAATACGAACAGGCCCGACGAGAAGGCAAAGCCGTGGGCCTCGGCCTCGGCCTCAAGAACTCCGGCCTCGGCAACGGGTTCAAGGAGGTGACCAGGGCCGTCGTGCGTTTCCGGGACGACGGGCGCGTCGAGGTCCGGCACGGGTGGACGGAAATGGGCCAGGGCATCCATACGGTGGCGCTCCAGGTGGCGGTCGAGGAACTGGGCATCGACCCCGACAGGATCATCGTCGCAGTTGACACCAGCCGGGAGCTTGGGCAAGGCCAGACCACGGGCAGCCGGGGCACCCTGATGGGCGCCGGCGCGGTCCGCAATGCATGCAAGGCGGCGAAGGAGGACGGCTGCCGGCCAGAGGTGGACTACCTGGGGGAGCACCGGGTGGACTGGACCCACCACATTGGCGAGGTGGACAACCCCGTCATCCACTCCGCCTTCGGCTACGCCGCCCAGCTGGTAATAGCCGACCCCGGCTCGGGCGCCATCGAGCGGGTGGTGGCCGCCCATGACGTGGGCCGGGCGGTGAACCCGACGCTGTGCGAGGGCCAAGTGGAAGGCTCGGTGCACATGGGCCTCGGCTATGCCCTCACCGAAGAGTTCCCCTCGGACGAGCGGGGCTTCCCGACCAAAATGACCTTGCGTTCGCTCGGGATCCTGCGGCCGAAGGACGTCCCGCCCATCGAGGTCGTCCTGGTCGAAGTACCCCAGCCCCGGTCCCCGTACGGGATCAAGGGCGTCGGCGAGATCGGCCTCGTACCGACGGCGGGCGCCGTCGCCGCGGCCCTGCATGCGGCCGACGGCCAATGGCGGTCGGCTCTGCCGATGCAGCCACCAAAGCCGGCCCACGCGGCCGGCGCCGACGACTGACCGCGAACCCACAGCTTGCGTGTAGCCCTTTACCTTCAGGACGCCCACCCCATCCGGGCCGGCATGGAGTACGCGGCGTACGCCGAAAGCCGGGGCTTTGACGCCGTTTGGCAGGCCGAGAGCCGCCTGGTCCGCGAATCGACAGTGCCACTGGCGGCTTACGCCTCGGTCACCGAGCGCATCCGGGTGGGCTCGGGCGTGGCCGACTGCTGGTCGCGCAACCCCGCCCGCCTGGCCGCCACGTTCTCCACCCTGGACGACCTGGCCCCCGGCCGGGTATTGCTCGGCCTCGGCGCATGGTGGGACCCTCTGGCCCGCAAGGTCGGCATCAACCGCGCCCGCCCGCTGACCGTAATGCGCGAAGTTGTGACCGTGGTCCGGGCCTTGCTGCACAACGAGACCGTGAGCTTCGACGGCTACTACGTCCACCTGGACGGGGTCGAGCTCGACTACGTGTACCAGGAACGCCGGCCGAAGGACGTGCCCATCTACATCGGCGCCACCGGGGTGCAGATGCTCGAGCTGGCGGGAGAAATTGCCGACGGCGTCGTGCTCAACTACCTCGTCTCGCCTGACTACAACGACCGCGCCATGGAGCGCGTCCAGGCGGGCCTCGACCGCTCGGGGCGCAAGCTGGAAGACTTCGACCGCCCCCAGCTGGTGGTGTGCTCGGTGCACGAAGACGAGGCCACCGCCCTCGACGCCGCCCGGCTCATGGTGACGCAGTACCTGGGCCAACAGCCGCACATCATGGCCGCCTCGGGTGTGCCCCAGTCCCTGCTCGACGCCGTAGGAGAGGTCGTCGGTTGGCCGGCCACTCACGAACAGGTGGAGGCTGCCTCCAAGCTCGTCCCTGACGAGGTCGTGCGGATGCTTACGGCGTCGGGGACTCCCGAACAAGCTCGCGCCCGTGTCGCCGACTTCGTTTCCCACGGGTCGACCTGCCCGGTCCTGTACCCCCTCGGGGACGTGCGGGCCACGGTGGACGCCTTCGCCGGGTGGCAGCCGTGACCATGGCCGCGGCAGCGGCCACGACGGTGGTGGCCAACCCGCTGGCCGGCCGGCCCGAAGTGTGGTCCCCGTACACGCGGGCGCCCCTGGAACTGCACCGTCGCCTTCCCCAGTACCAGGCCACCAGGCTCTTGAGCGCGCCCCGGCTGGCCGAGCGCCACGGGGTGGGCGAGCTGCTCATCAAGTGCGAAATGTCCCGGCTGGGGCTCATGTCGTTCAAGATCCTGGGGGCGTCCTGGGCCTCCTACCAAGCCGTAGCCGGGCACATCGGCCGGGAACCGGGGCCATGGTCGACCGTCGCCGAACTAGCGGCCAGCCTCGAAGGGCTGCGCCCGTTCGCCCTGGCGGCGGCGACCGACGGGAACCACGGCAAAGCGGTGGCCCACATGGCCCGCCTGCTGGGCTTCGAGGCCCGCATCTTCGTACCCGAGGGCACGGCTCCGGCTCGCATCGAAGCCATCTCGGACGAAGGGGCGTCGGTGACAGTGGTGGCGGGCGATTACGAGGACGCGGTAGCCCGTTCGGCGGAGGAGGCCGGCCCGCGCTGCCTCGTCATCTCCGACACGAGCTGGCCCGGCTACGAGCGGGTCCCCCGGTGGGTCATCGAGGGCTACTCCACCATGTTCTGGGAGGTCGACGACCGCCTGCAGGCCACGGGCCGGCGGGCACCTGACGTGGTCGTCGTCCCTGTGGGCGTCGGCGCCCTGGCGGCGGCCACCGTCAACCACTGGTCCCGCCATGAGGTCGCCCCCACCATCGTCGGCGTCGAGCCACTGGGGGCCAATTGCGTTATGGCGTCCGCTCTGGCCGGTCAGATGGTCACCGTGCCCGGGCCCCATCGTTCGGTGATGGCCGGCCTCAACTGCGGGCGCCCCTCCGCCGTGGCGTGGCCCCTGGTGTCCGCCGGCCTGCGCACCCTCGTCGCCGTCGACGACGAGAGGGCCAGGCGGGCGGTCCGGGACCTGGCCGCCATCGGCGTCGAGGCCGGCGAGACGGGCGCCGCCGCCCTGGCCGGGCTGAGCGCCTTGCAAGCCCGCGGGGGCGCCGTGGCGGCTGACGCCACCGTGCTCGTCCTCTGCACAGAAGGTCCCACAGACCCGGCGGAATGGCGGCGGACCCTCGGCGTCGAGCTGGTCTGACGAGCCGAGGGACCAAGGGTGGACTTCTTCGTCCCGCGTTCGTGGGCTGACGCACTGGCCGCCAAAGCGGAGCACCCGGCGGCCGTGCCCCTTGCGGGTGGCACCGACGTGATGGTCGAACTGAACTTCGACCGCCTCCGCCCCGACGCCCTCCTCGACCTCTCGAGGGTCGAAGAGCTACAGGACTGGGGCCATGACAACGGGGCGCTACGGGTGGGAGCGGGCGTCAGCTACACCCGGGTGATCGACGAGCTGGGCAAGTTGGTGCCCGCCCTGGCCATGGCCTCGCGTACCGTCGGGTCCCCTCAAATCCGCAACCGGGGGACGGTGGGGGGCAACCTCGGGTCGGCGTCGCCGGCGGGCGATGCCCATCCGCCCCTGCTGGCCACCGGCGCCTCGGTCGAGGTGGCCTCGGTCCGGGGGAGCCGGGTGGTGCCGGTCGAAGAGTTCTTCACCGGGCCCAAACGCCATGTGCTCGAGCCGGACGAGCTCATCTATGCCTTCGTGGTCCGGCCGGCCGCAGGGCCGCAGCAGTTCTCCAAGGTGGGGACGCGCAATGCCATGGTCATAGCGGTGGCCTCGTTCGCCCTCGCCCTCGACCCGGAGAAGAGGTCCGTCGGGACCGGCATCGGCTCGGCCGCGCCGACCCCGCTCCGGGCCAAACCGGCGGAGGAGTTCCTGGAGGGCGAGCTGGCGTCCGGCGCTCTCTGGGACGCACCCCGGCCCTTGCCCGAGCGGCTCGTGGCTCATTTCTCCGAACTGGTGGCCTCGGCCGCCTCGCCCATAGACGACGTCCGGGGCACCGCCGCCTACAGGAGACGGGCACTGGCTGTCATGGCTCGCCGGGCCCTGGGCTGGGCCTGGTCCGAATATCAGAGGAGCTGAGAGTGCGGCTGCAGTTCACGGTCAACTCGCGTCTATGCGAGGCCGACGATGTGTGGGAGGGCGAGAGCCTGCTCTTCGTCCTGCGTGAGCGGCTTGGCCTGTGGGGGGCCAAGAACGCCTGTGAACAGGGCGAGTGCGGCTCCTGCAGCGTGGTCCTCGACGGCGTGCTCGTGTGCGCCTGCCTGGTGGGCGCCGGCCAGGCCGCCGGCCGCGAGATCGTGACGGTGGAGGGCCTAAGCGACGACGACGGCCTTGACCCGGTCCAGGAGGCGTTCCTCGAGGCCGGCGCCGTCCAATGCGGTTTCTGCACCCCGGGCCTGGTGGTGGCCACCCACGAACTGCTGCGCCGCCATCCCTCGCCCACCGACGCCGAGGTCCGAGAGGCGCTGGCCGGCAACCTGTGCCGCTGCACGGGGTACGAGCAGATCCTGGACGCCGTGCGCCTGGCCGCCTCGGCCGGGCCGGCGAGGAGAGCCGAATGAGCACCATTACCAGGCCTCCACGAGAACGCGTCGACGTTAGCGGCGGTGTCGGGGCGGACGTCCGCCGTCCCGACGGGGTGTTGAAGGTCAAGGGCCGCTTCGCCTTCTCCTCCGACCTGTGGTCTGAGGGCATGATCTGGGGCGCCACCGTCCGCAGCCCCCACCCCCGCGCACTGGTCGTCGCCATTGACGTGTCGGACGCTTTGCGCCTCCCGGGGGTGCGGTGCGTCCTCACCCACGAGGATGTCCCCGGCCGCAAGACCTTCGGGCTGGAGGTGGCCGACCAGCCCGTCCTGGCCATCGACCAGGTGCGCTACCAGGGCGAGCCGGTGGCCATAGTGGCG
>JASHVH010000474.1 GCA_030039575.1 Acidimicrobiales bacterium
CCAGGCACCGGCGTTGTCAATTACGACGGTCCCGCCTTCACTGCCGGCCATGCACCACGTGGTGGTCGGGCAGGAAATGGCGTCCAGATGAGCGTGCCCGTCGACAGCTTTGTCGATGGCCTGGACGCCGGAATTGTTGCCCCCGGTGGGAGGGACGCTTACCGCTATCGCCGCCGCCGGCACCCCCGGGGCAAGGAGAAAAGTCGCCACGCCAAGCACGGCCGCAACGCTCGGGACCAACGCCCTCTTGCTCGAGAGACGGGCAGGTCCAGCGGGCCGAAGCGCGCCGGCGGATGACGGGGCGTTTGAAGACTTGGTCGTTGGCATCACAGAAGAGACGAAGGCGAGCCGCAATGGTTACACACCCATACACCGGGGAGGAAGTAACGAACGCCAAACAGCTGTTGCTGGGGCCTCTCAACTCCCGTCAAGGCGCTGCGGGTGGGCTCGCTGACGGCGACCGAAGCCGGCCTCCGGGGTTTTCCAGGGTAACCCCTAGTTATTTCCCCGCCGGTTATCTGCAAAGGATGGGGATATGAGCCAAACCTCCGGGGGCCCCACCCGTGCCCCTGTATTGACGCAGAGTATACACTCAGTGTATACTCGCACGATGAGCGTCCCCAACGTTCCCAATACCCTCCTCGGCCTGCTCGAGCGCGAGCCCAGCCATGGCTACGAGCTAAAGCGCGAGTACGACAACTATTTCGGCCGGGCCAAGCCACTCCCCTTCGGCCAGGTATATGCCACCCTCTCCCGCCTGGAGCGGGACAACAAGGTGTCGCCGGCCGGGCTCGAACCGGGAGACGGGCCCGACCGCAAGCGCTACACCATCACCGATGCCGGGCGGGAAGAGGTCGAGCAATGGCTCGCCGCACCCGTCGACCCCGAGCCGTACCTGCAGACGGTTTTGTTCGCCAAGGTGGTCCTGGCCCTGATGCTGGGCCGGGAAGCGGGCAGGTACCTCGAGACCCAGCGGGCCGTCCACTTGCAGCAGATGCGTGAAGTTACCGACCTGAAACGCAAAGGCAACCTCGTCGACAGCCTCCTGGCCGACCACGCCTTGTTCCATCTCGAAGCGGACCTGCGCTGGATGGACCTGACCGAAGCTCGGCTCTCAGCCCTGGCCAAGGTGGTGTCCCGATGAGCGCCGTGCACGTACCGTCGTTGACACTCCCCGGGCCGCCGGACGGCCCCGGGTACCTCGTCGAAGCCCGTGATGTCGTGAAGTCCTTTGGCGAGACACCGGCCCTGCGGGGCGCCAACCTTTCCGTAGCCCGTGGGGAGATCGTGGCCGTCATGGGCCCCAGTGGTTCGGGCAAGTCCACGCTGTTGCACTGCTTGGCCGGGATTTTCAAACCCGACAGCGGCGAAGTCTGGTGCGACGGCCAACGGGTCGACCGCCTCGACGAGACCAAGCGGACCAAACTGCGCCGGCAGTGCTTTGGTTTCGTGTTCCAGTTCGGCCAGCTCGTACCCGAACTGAGCACGGCAGACAACGTCGCCCTGCCCCTCCTGCTCAACAGGGTGGGCCGGAAACAAGCCTACGAACGGGCGGTGTACTGGCTCGCCCGGCTCGGGCTCGAAGGCCTCGAAGGCCGGCGCTCGGGCGAACTGTCCGGTGGCCAGGCGCAACGGGTGGCACTGGCCAGGGCGTTGGTAACAAAGCCGACGGTCATATTCGCCGACGAGCCCACCGGCTCCCTTGACTCGTTGACCGGTGAGATGGTGATGGACCAGATGGTCGATAGCGCGCGGGCGGAGGGGGCGACGTTGGTGCTCGTGACCCACGACGCCCGAGTGGCCGCGTTTGCCGACCGCGAAGTGGTGGTGCGGGACGGCCTCGTCCTCGACCACCAAATTGTGGGAGTGGCCGGCTGATGGTCCGCCTCGGCCTGCAATTGACGCTACGTGCGGGGCGCGAAGCCATCGTCCGCCTCGTGTTGACGGCCGCCGCCGTCGCCATCGGGGTCACGGTGCTACTGGCTGTTTTCGCCGGTTACCACGCCTTTCAAGCCACCAGCGGCAGGGCATGCTGGGAATGCACCCAGGCCGCCCCGGCCCGCTCCCCGGCCTCCCACCTGGAACTGTGGAACTATAGCGAGAACATTTACCAGGGCCGCTTCATCGAGGAGGTCGACGTGGCCGCCCTGGGGCCCGACGCACCCCTGCTACCGGGCCTCACCAAGCTCCCGGGCGCTGGGCAGTTCTATGCCTCTCCGGCGCTGGCTGACCTGCTTAAGACCGTTCCGCGTGACGAACTTGGACAGCGTTTCGCCGGGACCGAGGTGGGGACTATCGGCTACCAGGCCCTGTCGGGGCCCACCGACCTGGTGGCCATCGTCGGGTACTCACCGCCCAAACTGGCGGCCTTGCCGGGCACCATCAAGGTCGACCACATATCTACGACCAAAGATGTCCAGGGAACGACCGGCATCTACCGGCTGGCGTTCGGGATCGGCGCCATCATCGTCCTGTTCCCATTGCTGGTCCTCATAAATACGGCCACCCGCCTGGCCGCCGCCCGCCGGGAGGAGCGCTTCGCCGCCATGAGGCTGGTCGGTGCTACACCTCGCCAGGTTAACCTCATAGCGACGGTCGAAGCAGTGGTGGGCGCCCTTCTCGGCACCCTGCTCGGGACCGGGGTCTTCCTGGCCTGGCGGCCGGTCCTGGCCAGCATTTCCTTTTCCGGCCAGCGGTTTTTCTTACAGACGCTGACCCCGACCGCATTGGGTTATGCCGTTTTGATCGTAGGGGTCCCCATGGCCGCCGCGGTCGCTTCGCTTTGGTCGCTGCGCCGGGTGAGGCTTTCCCCGCTCGGGGTGAGCCGAAAAGTTAGCCCTCCCGCCCCCACGTTTTGGCGCCTGGTACCCCTATTAGCCGGCATACCTCTCTTCGTGGTCCCTCTTCTGGGCATCCGCAATAGCCTCAACAGCAACAACCCGCAGATCTCGCCGCTCATTTTCGTGGGGCTGTTCCTCATCATGGCCGGCCTGGTCATGAGCGGTTCGTGGCTGACAATGCAAGTGGCCCGGGCCCTGGGCCGGACGGCTCGCGGAGGGTCGGCCTTGTTGGCCGCCCGGCGCCTGGCCGACAGCCCCAAGACCGCTTTCCGCGCCGTTAGCGGGCTGGTCCTGGCCGTGTTCGTGGGCTCGTTGCTGGCGGCTATTGTCCCGGTGTTCAGTTATGCCGAGAGCACCCTGGGCGGCAACGCTGCTTCCCTGACCAACGTGATGCGGGCACCCTACGACGCCGGCCCCGGGCTGGAGCTGCCACCGGCTCGCGCCACGACGCTCGTGCGGGAACTGGGAGCCTACAAGGGGGTTTCCGTCGTCCCCATTTACGCCAACCCGAGCTTCAATGCCCAGCTGATGTTCGGACCGGCCCCGTCTTCCCCCACAGGCAGCCATCACGAGCCAGCCGAGCAGGGTCAAAGTCCCGGCGGCTATGCGCAGTACGACAGCATTATCAGCTGCGCCAGCCTGCGCCAAATGCCCGCTCTAGGTAAGTGCGCCCCTGGTGTCAGCGCCGTATATGCCAACGCCAACAACGACATATTAACGGACAACCCGCTGGAAATCGATATGCCTGTGGTGACGGCGAACAACCCAGCCGCTCCGAGCAACACCGCCGGCCTGGGTGTAGGGACGTTGCTGGTCAAAGCCAACAGTAGCGCCACGCTCGAAAAAGCCAGGACTTTGCTCACGTTGTTCGATGCCACCATGCCCATGTCCAGTGCCGGCGGCCTGACCGCATGGCAAATGGGCCAGCTTGAACCGGAAACCTTTGGCGAGATGGCTGAGATCAGGAACAACGACGTGACCAACGCCGAGACCGTAGCCCTCGCCGTAGTCGGCCTGACGCTGCTCGTAGCTGCGTGCAGCCTGGCCGTCACCGCTGGCGGGAGCATCGTCGAGCGCAAGCGGCCGTTCACCCTGCTGCGCCTGAGCGGCGCCCCGGGCCGTACGCTCTACCGAGTTATCTTGCTCGAGTCGCTCCTCCCGTTGGTCACCGCTGCGCTGGTGGCCGCGGCCACCGGGGTGGGAGTGGCCATACCTCTGGTAAAAGCGTTGCCGAAGCTCCGAAACGAACCGAACCTGGCCCTTCCCGGCCCCGTTTACTACGTGGCCATGGGCGTCGGCCTGCTGGTCGCCTTGGCCGTCATATCGTCCACGCTGCCCGTACTGGCCCGGGTCACCCAACCCGATAATGCCCGCTTCGAATAGCCGTCGTCTGCCTCCCTGCGGAAAAAGCGCCCTCTTCAAATGTGACCGGAGTGGGCGGCTGGGATAGCGTCTCGGGGTGCTCATGCAGGCTGAGGTGCAGACCGAGGTGCCCGAGGACGGGCACGTCCACAGCCAGTGGTCCTGGGATGCGCCTCGGGGCGACATGGAACGGACGTGCGCTCGGGCACTCCAGCTCGGGTTGAAGTCCTTGGCCTTCACGGACCACGTCGACCTCACCCCCTGGGCCCTGCACGCCGGTGGCAAGATGCAGGCCGGTTTCCGGGCGCATGTGAGTGACGGCATCCTGCTCGCGTCACCATTAGATGTGGCCGGCTACTTGGAAAGTGTCCAACGCTGCCGCGAACGCTTCCCGGGCCTGCGCGTACTGTCGGGGCTCGAAATAAGCGAGCCCCATTTACACCAGGAGGCGGTGACCGGGCTGCTGGCCCGAGGGGACTTCGACCGGGTGCTCGGGTCCGTGCACAGCCTCGTCGACCTGCGGCCTCCGCTCGAGGCCCAGCCAGGGAGCTTGGCGGCCGGCGCCCGCGTAGAAATCTCCGGCACTTACGCCCAGCGCCCGGCGCTTGACGTGGTGCGCAGCTACCTGGCCGAAGTGGCAAAAATGGCCGAGAGCGACCTGCCTTTCTCTGTGTTGGCCCATATCGACTACCCCATGCGCTCCTGGCCCCCCTCCGCCGGCCCTTTCCGGCCGGGTTCGGTGGAAGAGGAGTACCGCGGTGCGCTCGAAGCCCTGGCCGCTTCGGGGCGGGCGCTCGAAGTCAACACCCGGCTGCACCTGTCGCCTGAGGTGCTGGATTGGTGGCGCGAGGCGGGTGGCGACGCGGTGACGTTCGGCAGTGACGCCCACGAACCGGACCGGCTGGCGGGGGAGTTCTCGGCCACCGCCGCTATGGTCTCCGCCCACGGCTTCCGGCCTGGGGCCAACCCGTACGAAATGTGGCGACGAGCCTGACGCCAGACGGCGTGGCCGGCCGTAATACCCAGCCTCCGGTTTTCACCGGGTGGGGGGGAACTAGTGACACTCTGGCCACTATCGTCCCAGACCGGCCCGTTGCAGCTCCTGCGTCGACGCGGGTGCCCGGGGCTGACGAGCCCGTTGCCAGGGACCTCACCCGCCGGCGGTAGCGTTTGGTCGCTGTGGGTGAAGGAGCGACTACCGGAGCACAGGTACCGGTTGCCGCGTCGGCCGCGGCCAAGGGCCCGACCGTCGGGCTGGCCATGATCGTCCGCAACGAGTCCGCCACGTTGCCGCGGCTGGCGGGGACGCTCGCCGGCCAGATCGACCGTTGGACTGTCGTGGACACTGGGAGCAGCGACGACACCGTGGCTGTCGCCCGCGCCGCCTTCGCTTACGCGCCAGGGGCCGTCATCGAGGACGAATGGAGAGGTTTCGGGCCTTCCCGCAACGTGGCCTTCGAGGCCGCCGAACCCCATACTGACTGGCTACTGACCCTGGACGCCGACGACACCTTCCACGGGGCGATAGCCCGCGGTGAACTCGAAGATGTCGACGCGCTACACGCCGAGTACCGTTTCGCCCATCTGCACTACTGGGTGCCCCGAATGGTGCGCTCCGGGCAGGGGTGGCGCTGGTACGGGCGCGCCCACGAGTACCTCGCCGCTCCGGGAGGGAGCGGGCGGGCCCGGCGCAGCCACGCCTTCTGGGTCGAGCACCACGCGGATGGGGGCAGCCGGGCGGACAAGTTCGAGCGCGAAATAGCGTTGCTGCTCGAGGACTGGGCCGAGAGCCCCGGTGACCCTCGCGCTGCCTTCTACCTGGCGCGGAGTTACGACGATACAGGCGACAACGACCAGGCCATCGCGTGGTACCGCCGGCGCCTGGGGCTGGCGGGGTGGGACGAGGAGTTGTTCTACGCCCGCTTCCGGCTGGGGGCATGCCTGGTCCGGGCCGGCCACGGCGAGGAGGGGTGCGGCGAACTGTGGCGGGCATGGGGTGAGCGCCAATGGCGAGCCGAGCCGCTGCTCGTCCTGGCCGAGTACTACCGGGGCCTCGGCCTATGGCCCCTGGCCTGGCAGGCCTGTCAGCTCGCCTTCACCCATGCGGGCGCCAAGCCGGACGGCGGTGTGGTCGGCACCGTGGACGCACTGTTCGTCGACGCGTCGGTGACCCAGTGGGGTATTGCATATGAAGCGTCGATCGCGGCGTGGTACGTGGGCGAAAGAGAGCGGGGCCGGCGCCTTACGAACTTCCTGCTGCCCCGGCCTGACCTGCCGGACGTACTACGAGCGGCGGTCCAGTCGAACCAACGCTTTTATCAGCCCCAGGGCGCGGGGCCCGGGTAATTACCCTACGGGAGGTGACCGGCCAGCCCCTTGCCCTCCAGCACGACCGCCGTCGCGGGTTCGAGCACCAACGTCTGGCTCGGACGGGGGGTTATAATTGCGCCCCCAGTGGCCGGCTTGTGAGCGCTCACTCCGCGCCCAGCTGGCTCATCGGCATGGAACCCCCGGGCTGGGCGGGGGCCAGGCGAGCGGCGTAAGGTTCTTGCTGGTGGAGGAACGATGCCCGGGCTAGCCGGCAGGGGCGGGCTTCAGGCTCGATTTCCGGCACACGAGTTCGGGGTCGATCAGCACCCGGTCGCGCCGGGGGGTCCCGGTGGTCAGCTGGTCTACCAGGAGCCGTACGGCAGCCCGGCCCACCCCCTGGAAGTCCTGGCGTACGGTGGTGAGCGGCGGGATGAAGTACGCGGATTCGGGCGTGTCGTCGAAACCGACCACCGACACGTCCTCGGGCACCCTGCGGCCCCGCTCGTTCAGGGCCCGCAAGACGCCGAGGGCCATGTGGTCGTTGGCCACGAAGATGGCCCGAGCGTCGGGTATCTGGGCCAGGACCTGGCCGGCGTTGTAGCCCGAACGGGCGCTCCAGTCGCCGTAGAGGGGCGGCGTCACGTCGGCGCCGGCCTCCTCGAGCGTCGCCCGCCAGCCGGCGGTACGGCCGCGGGCCTCGAGCCATTCGACCGGGCCGGCCACGTGGAAAACCGTCTCGTACCCGGCCGCCAGGAGGTGCTGGGTAGCCAGGCGCGCCCCGGCGGCCTGGTCGACCGTGACCACCGCGACATTGCCCTCCGGGTCACCCTCGACCGCCACGACCGGCGTCCCCGTGGGCAGGTAGGCCAGCGCGTCGTGGGCCGAGGTGAACGGGGCGATGACGGCCAACCCCTCGACCGCCTGGCTGGTCAGACGGCGCACGGCTTCGCCCACCGACGGGCGGTCGAGCGAGTGGACAGCCATCACCGAGACGAAGTAGCCCTCGTGCTGAGCCGCCTGCTGGATGCTGTTCAGGGTCGAGGCGGGACCGTAGAGGGTGGTGTCGAGGGCGACAACCCCGAGGGTCTTGGAGCGCCCGCTGGCCAGCGCCCTGGCCGCCGTGTTAGGCCGGTACCCCAACTGGTCGATGGCCGCCAAGACCCGAGCGCGGGTGAGTTGGCGCACGCTGGGGTGGTTGTTCAACACTCTCGAGACGGTCTGGTGGGAAACCCCGGCCAGGCTCGCCACATCAGCGATGGAAGGAGGCCGTTGGGTGTTTGAGAGCGCTAACATTTCGCAGATGACCTCGCAAGCGTACGCCATAGGAGTGGATTTCGGGACAGCCTCAGCGCGTACTTTGCTACTGGACCTGCGGTCGGGTGAAGAACTGGCCCTCTGCGAACTCGCTTATCCCCACGGCGTGATTGACGACATGCTACCGGAGACGGGAGAACGCCTTCCACTGGACTGGGCGCTCCACGACCCCGACGACTACAGGTACGTGCTGGAGGCCGGTATCCAGGCCGTGCTCTCGGAGCAGCCGGGCACGGCCAGCCATGTCGTAGGTATCGGCCTCGACGCCACCTCCTGCACCGTCCTGCCGGTGACGGCCGACGGCACCCCGCTGTGCGAAGTCCCGGTGTGGCGCCGCCGGCCCCACGCCTGGCCGAAGCTCTGGAAACACCACGCCGCTCAATATGTGGCCAACCGGCTCAACGAGGTGGCCGCCGAGCGCCGGGAAACCTTCATGGCCCGCTACGGCGGTCGCATTTCCTCGGAGTGGTACTTCCCGAAGCTGATCGAGATCTGGCTCGAGGACCGGGCCGTCTACGACGCGTCGGCCGCTTTCATCGAGGTCACCGACTGGGTGGTGTGGTACTTGAGCGGACGTGAACGGCGTTCGGCGTGCCCGGCGGCCTACAAAGCGCTCTGGTCAGAGGCGGACGGCATCCCCGGTGCGGGTTTCTTCGAGGCGGCGTACCCGGGTTTCTCCGAACCAGCGGCGAAATTGGGCACCGACTTCTTCCCCTTGGGGACCAGCGCCGGGCCGATCAGGCCCGAACTGGCTTCCAAACTGGGACTACCCGGCACCGTGGCCGTCGCCGTCGGCAACGTCGACTCGTTCGTCTCCTTCCCGGGCGCCGGCGCGGAGGGGGCCGGCACTTACGTGATGGTGGTCGGTACATCGATCTGCGACCTCGTGGTACACCGGCGCGAGATCACCTTGGCCGGGATAACGGGAGTGGCGAAAGACGGGATTGTGCCCGGTCTGTACGGGTACGAGGCGGGACAGCCGGCGGTGGGGGACATGCTCGGTTGGTTCGCAGGCGTGCTGTCGGGGCCGGGGGACAACGGGCCCGACGCGAACGGCGCCGGCAGCAGCGGCGCAGACCGCCTCCCGGCGCTCGAGCTGGCCGCCGCGGCGCTGGCTCCGGCCCAAACCGGGCTGCTGGCGCTGGACTGGTGGAACGGCAACCGTAGCGTGCTGGCTGACGCAGACTTGTCCGGGGTGGTCGCCGGGCTCACGCTGTCCACCACCGCCGTCGACATTTACCGCGCCCTGCTCGAGTCGATAGCCTTCGGCAACAAGGCCGTCCTTGACAACTTCCGCAGCGGGGGCTTCGAGTTGAACGAGGTCGTCGCCTGCGGCGGTATTGCTGAAAAGAGCCCGTTGCTTATGCAGATGTTGGCCGACGTCTCCGGCCTCACCGTGAAGGTGCCGGCCTCTTCGCAGGTCCCAGCGCGCGGTTCGGCGCTGTTCGGAGCGGTGGCCGCGGGCCCGGGAACGGGCGGGTTCGGTTCGATAGAAGAAGCGGCCAACGCGCTGCGCCCCCCGACGGGCTCGGCGTTTACCCCTGACCCTCAGGCCACGGCGACATACGACTTGGTCTACCGGATCTGGAAGGATCTTCATGACACGCTTGGCCGCGCCTACCCCGACTGGCTCCATGGCCTTAAACGCCTGAAACTCTTGGCCGCGCCCGGACCGGGCCAGGCCGCCACCACCAAGGAGGTCATTTGATAGCAAGACAACGACCAAAGATCGGCCTGCTCGGGGTCATGCAGGAACTGTACGACGACATGATCCCGGGGATCACCGACCACCAAGCCACTTACGCCAAGGAACTCGCCAACTCGCTTTCAGAGGCCGCGGACGTCGTGTTCCTGCGGCCCGCTCGTAACCGGGACGACGTCGAGGCCATTACCAGAGAACTGCGGGACGAAGGCGTCGACGGGATCATGATCGTCATGCTCACCTACGGCCCGGCCATGCGCACCGTCCGCGCCCTGGTCGAGAACCCACTCCCGGTCCTGGTAGCCAATGTCCAGCCCGAGCGAGAAGTAAAAGACCGCTGGACCATGGACGACCTTACGTACAACCAGGGCATCCACGGTGCTCAGGACCAGGCCAACGCTTTGTTGCGGGCCGGCCTGCCGTTCTCGGTGATCACGGACGACTGGCGTAGCCGGTCGTTCCTCTCGTCCTTCGCCTCTTGGGCCAGGGCGGCCATGACGGTGACCACGCTGAAGGCGGCCAAAATCGCTCTCTTCGGCTACCCGATGAACGGTATGGGGGACGTGCTTTACGAAGCCCCGGCGCTCATGCGCCGCATCGGGCCGGTGGTCGTGAACGAAAACCTGGGTGACCTTTACGCCAGGATGCAGGACGTCAGCGACGCCGACATCAAAAACCTTATGGCGCTGCACCAGGAACGGTTCGCCGTCAGCCCCGACCTGCCGACAGAAAGCCATGCGTACGCGGCCCGGATGGAACTTGCGCTCCGCTCGATGCTGGAGGACGGCGGTTACGCAGGCTTTTCGGTGCACTTCGAGCCGGTGGCCAAGGACGGCCGGTTCCGCCAACTACCACTGCTCGCCGCCTCGGACCTGATGGCGGACGGGTACGGGTACGGGGCCGAAGGCGACACCAACACGGCCACCTTGATGTGCGCCGGCCACTCCCTCATCGGGGACGCCCATTTTTCCGAAATGTACGCAATGGATTTCGAGCTGGGCTCGGTCCTGATCAGCCATATGGGGGAGGGCAATTGGAAAGTCGCCCGCAAAGACCGGCCTATCAGGTTGATCGACCGCCCGCTCGGGATCGGCGGTCTGGGCAACCCGCCAACGGCGGTCTTTTCGGCCCAGCCCGGGCCGGCTACTACCGCTTCGTTGGTGCCCCTGGAGGGCGAGGCCTACCGCTTGCTCGCGGGGACCGGGGATGTGCTGGACACCCCGGAGTTGCCCCACGTCGAGATGCCTTATTTCCATTTCCGCCCGGACCAAGATGTCAAAGGGTTCATGAACACCTGGCTCCACAACGGAGGCACCCACCACTTCTGTACCAACCTGGGCCAACACCTCGACCGCTGGGAGTACTTGGCCGAACTGCTCGACGTCGATTTCGTCGAGATCTGAACGCGGTTTTGTACGAAGAGCCGAACCTGTGCTCGAAGAACTGAAACGGGCCGTACTGGAGGCGAACCTGGAGCTGCCCCGGGCCGGGCTCGTGGCCCTCACGTGGGGCAACGTTTCCGGCAGGGACCCGGGCACCGGCCTGGTGGTCATAAAGCCGTCCGGTGTCCCCTACGCCACTATGAAGGCAGAGGACATGGTGGTGGTGGGCCCGGACGGCAAGGTGGTTGAAGGAGAATTTCGTCCTTCAACCGACACGCCGACGCACCTGGTCCTCTACGAGCACCTGGCCGGGATCGGCGGGGTAGTCCATACGCACTCGACCTGGGCGACGGCGTGGGCGCAGGCCGACCGTCCCATCCCCGTCATGGGCACCACCCATGCCGACCTGTCCCACATGGAAATCCCGGTCACTGAGCCCCTAAGCCCTCAACAGGTGCAGGGAGGCTACGAATTGGCGACGGGACGGGCAGTCCTGGCGGCGGTGGCCGGCCGGCCGGCGGCAGAGGTCCCGGCGGTGCTCGTCAGCGGGCATGGCACGTTCTGCTGGGGGGCGAGCCCGGATAAAGCCGTGGAGGCGGCCATTTCCCTGGAAGAGGTGGCCAAGATGGCCTGGCTTACCGTCGGCCTGGCCCCCTCTACCGGCCCGCTGCCGGCGCACATCATAGAGCGCCATTTCTCCCGCAAACATGGCCCGGACGCTTACTACGGCCAGGGCTGAGCGCAGGTGGGGGAGCCCCTTTTGAGGCCGTTATGAGAGTCGTCAGGTTGAGCGGGCCCGGTGCCCTGGACGTCGTCGAGGAGCCGCGCCCCACACCCGGGGCGGGGGAGAGCCTCGTGCGGGTGGGGGCGGTCGGGATTTGCGGCTCCGACCTCCACTGGTTCGGGGAGGGCGGCATCGGCGACGCCTTACTGAGCCGGCCGCTCGTGCTCGGGCACGAGTTCGGCGGGACCGTGGAGGGCGGTCCCCTGGATGGGCGCCGGGTAGCCGTCGACCCCGCTATCCCGGACTACACGTGCGCCCGGTGCCGGGAAGGCAACACCAACCTCTGCCCGCAGGTGCGTTTTGCCGGCCATGGCACCACCGATGGGGCGCTGCGCGAGTACCTGGCCTGGCCGACGGGACTGTTGCACCCGGTGCCCGACGACTTCGACGACGCCGCCGTGGCCATGCTCGAACCACTTGGTGTGGCCCTTCACTGCCTCGACCTCGGCCACGTCCACCTGGGCGCCTCGGCGGCGGTGGTCGGGTGCGGCCCGATCGGCTTGATGCTGCTCCAGGCGCTTCGGCTGGCCGGGGCATCCCGGCTGGTGGCGGTGGAACCGCTCGAGCACCGGCGAGATGCAGCCGCTCGTTCGGGGGCCGACCTCGTCCTCAGCCCGGGCCAAGCGGCCAGCCACCAGGCGGAGGTCGACGTCTCCTTTGAAGTGGCAGGCACGGACGACGCCGTGGCCGCCAGCATGCAACTGGTACGGGCGGGTGGGCGCCTGGTCCTGGCCGGGATCCCGGACGACGACCGGACCGCGTTCCCGGCCGCGCTGGCCCGCCGCAAAGGGCTGACCATCGCCATGGCCCGCAGGATGAAAGAGGCGTACCCGCGTGCCATAAACCTCGTGGAGAGGGGGGCGGTCGAGTTGGACTGGCTGGCCTCAAAATCCTTCGCCCTGACCGAAGCGGCGGAAGCGTTTGCCGTCGCCGCTCGACGGGAGGGCCTGAAAATCCTGGTACAAGCGGGCTAACCCGCCCCACCAAATCAGCCAGATCTGATCAGCCAGATCTAATCAGCCAGATCTAATCTGGCGGAATGGCGCCCTTCTTGATGAGCACGTTGGCGAAATAGCGGCGTTCTCCCGTGAACACGACGGCATAGGCACCCCGGGCCGCTTCGTAGAACGCGAAACGCTCGAGCGCCCCCATCGGCCATGAGCGACCGGCTGCCGTGTCCACTACGGCCTGGACCTCCCGCTGCACGGCGGGTAATTGGTCCGGTGCCCCGTCGACCGCCATCCTGCGCACTGGTTGGTCGACGAACTCGTCGAGGGGGAGGACCGAGAGGATGGCCTGCACCACCTCGGGCATCGACGCGCCGGCGATGGTCACGAGCCGGCCATAGCCGGTGCGGCGGGCGACGCTGTCGGCGGGGAAATTGGCGTCCACCACCGCCACCTCGTCGCCATGGCCCATGGCCGCCAGTACATACAGGAGTTCGGGGCTCAACAGTGGGTCGAGGTTTTTGAGCATCTCTAACCCGCCTTTACCGCGCTAGTGGCCACCTCGTCGAGTACGGGCCACAGCGTTCTCGGGATCTCGGCCCGCATAAAGCCGGCGCTCGATTCCGCCTGCGTGGCAGTGCGCATGCCGGCCACGACGCAGGCCACGGCGGGATGGCGCAACGGGAACTGCATGGCCGCCTCCGGCAACGTCGTCCCGTGCTCCTGGCAGGCGGTAGCCAGGGCACGGGCGCCGGCCAGTAACTCGGCCGAGGCCGGGGTGTAGTCGAAGTAGGCCCCGTCGGCCGGCCACGGACGCGACAGCAAGCCCGAGTTGAACGGGGCGGCCGCCATTACAGACACCCCCCGGCTTTCACACGCCTCTAGCAGCGGCTGGCCCGAGCGGTCGAGCAGGGTCCACCGACCGGCCAACATCACAGCGTCGACGTCGCTCTCCATCACGATGCGCGCCAGGGGTTGCCAGTAGTTCATCCCGGCCCCGACGGCCCCGATGACACCGTCATCACGCAGTCGCGCCAGCGCCGGGATGGCCTGGCCGATGGCCTGGTCGAGGTAGTCGTCAGGGTCGTGCACGTAAACGATGTCGACCCGGTCCAACTGGAGCCGCTCGAGGCTTTCGTCCAGGCTCCGCCGCACCCCGTCACGGGAGTAGTCACGTACCCGGGTCAGCCCGTCGGGCACAGCGAACCCGCCGTCGCCGACGTCCGAACCATTGGGCGACGGGTTGGGCACCAGCAGCCGGCCGACTTTGGTGGACACCACGAACCCGTCCCGGGGCCGTCCGGCCAGGGCGGCGCCGAGGCGGTGTTCAGACAGCCCGAGGCCATAGTGAGGGGCGGTGTCGAAATAGCGGACGCCGGCGTCCCACGCGGCCGCCACAGCCCGGGCGGCCGTCTCGTCGTCGACGGGGGTGTACAGGTTCCCGATCTGGGCGGCGCCGAAACCGAGCCGGCTTACTTCCACCCCAGTCCGCCCGACCCGGCGCCGTCTCATATGGCCCCTCCTGTTCGGCCTGGCCCGAGTTCGGCTGGATCGGGTTGGCCTGGCTCCGGTTGTGTTGCCGCGAGCGTGTACCACCGGCGGGCCGTACCGCCAAAGATCTCGCCCCGCTCGTCCGCGGACAACGACGCCGTGAAGTCCTCCGCGGCGGCGAGCACCTCTCCGTAGTCGGCCTCCAGTAGGCATACGGGCCAGTCCGACCCCCACATGGTCCGGCGGGGCCCGAACGCCTCGAGCATGGCCTCCGCGTAGGGACGGATTTGCCCAGTCGTCCAGCCACCATGATCGGCCTCGGTGACGAGCCCGGAGAGCTTTACGGCCACGTTCGGCAAGCCCGCCAGTTGCACTATGTAGCTTCTCCACGGCTCGAGGGCGCCGTTGGCGATGTCAGGCTTGCCCCCGTGGTCCAGCACGAAGCGCACGTCGTCCAGTGCGGAGACGGTGCCGATGACGGCGGGGAGCTGGTAGTGGCGCACCACGAAGTCGTACACCAGGCCGGCTTCCCCCACGGCCTGCAGACCATTGCGCACATCAGGGCGTCCGAGCCAGTTGGGGTCGGGCTCTTCCTGGACCTGGTGCCGAACGCCGACGAGATGGCTCCCGCCCGGGCCGTCACGCAAAGCGGCCAGCCGGCCGGCGACGTCGGGCGAGCATAGGTCCGCCCAACCGACGACCCCGTAGACCTCCGGGGCGGTCTCCGCCAAGCCCAGCAGCTCCGGCGTCTCTTCGGCCACGCACACCGTCTGCACCACGACCGTCCCGTCCATGTGAGCAGCGGCCAGGGCCGGCCGGAGGTCGGCGAGGGAAAATGAACGGCGCAACGCCGGCAGTTCGGCCGTCCACGGCTGGTCGCGGGCCTCGAGGTCCCACACGTGGTGGTGGGAGTCCACCCGGGAGGGCGTTGCCAAGGGGGAGGCGTCGGACGCAATCATTTCAGCTCTGTCAATCCCGTTCTCTTACTTCATCTCTGTTTTCAACTTGGTTTGGGCCGGAGGCGAAGCCTGTCCATGCCGCCGTCGACGGCCAGCCATGTCCCGGTAGTCGAACCAGAAGCCGGTGAGGCCAGGTAAGCGATGGCGCCGGCCACCTCCTCCACGCTTACCATCCGGCCGTGGGGTTGGCGAGCGTTGAGCGCGGCGCGTTCTGCCACCGGGTCGGGGGCGGAAGCCAGGAGGCGGTTCACCCAGGGCGTGTCCGCGGTGCCGGGGTTGACCGCCACCACTCGGATGCCGTCGGGCAGGAGGTCGGCGGCCATGGCCAGGGTCAGGGACAAGACGCCGCCTTTGGTGGCCGAGTACAGGGCCCGGTCGGGAAGGCCCGCGGTGGCGGCGATGGAACTGACTTTGACGATCACCGACGGGGCCGAGGCCCGCAGGGCGGGCAGGCACGCCCTCGCCACCCGCACCATGCCCACCACATTTACGTCGAACACCCGGTGCCATTCCTCGTCGCTGTTGGCCTCCACGTTCCCCTGG
>JASHVH010000475.1 GCA_030039575.1 Acidimicrobiales bacterium
GGACTGGCGCCAGCATCGGGATAGTGATGCGCCTGAATGTCTGAAATGAGGTGGCGCCGTCCACCTCAGCCGCTTCCAGTACCTCCCGGTCCAGCGCCGCCAGGCCTGCCGCCACCACGACCATAGTGAAGCCGGCCCATATCCAAAGGTAAGCCAGGATCATGGAAATTGTGACCAGCGGCACGCTGAGCAGAGCCTGTCCCGTCTGGCTGAGGCTGCTCGTCGGGGTGAGCGACTGCCCGCCGAGCCAGGCGATACCGGTGAAGCCGGGCTGGAAATTGGACCCGGAGATCCTGACGTGAAAATCCCCCTTGCCCACGTTGGGGAACGTGAAATTGCCGTGGCTGTTGGTAGTAGCGCTGGCCACGCTGCTCCCGTGGCTGTCTATCAAGGCCACATGGACGTTGGGCAGCCCGTCCTCGTCCGGGAACACGTCGGTCGTGTTCGTCGGGTTCGAGGGCGAGAACGCTCGCCAGACCAGGCCGTTCACGTCACCGGGGGACGATGTGGGGACTTTTGCCGGTAAGGCCCCGAGAGCAGCCAGAGCGGTCGGGCTGATCCCCGTCAGGCCCATTTTAAGCGTCCCGCCGGCGGCCACACTGTGGGTGCTCTGCAGTGACCCGTTGGGCCCCGCGGCCACCCCGCTGGCAGCCAGGGAGGCCGCTGTTTGGCCGGCGGTGAGCGGGTAGGCGCCGGGCGGGTTGAACCAGTCGCTGACGGTCTGGATGACGGCGTTGACGGCCCCGATCTGAGGGTTCAGGTTGAAAATCTGCGTATAAATCAGCGACGATGCCGTCACGCTGAAAACGATCGGGAGGAAGATGATCGTCTTGAACGCCGTCGACCAACGGATTTTTTCCGTCAGCACGGCCAGCACAAGGCCGAGCACGGTGACTACGAAGGGGAAGACCAGGACCCAGATGATGTTGTTGCGCAGAGCAATGAGGGTGTCGGCCGTCGAGAACAGCGATTTGTAATTGGCGAAGCCGACCGCCTTGGTCGCCGTTTCGTTGAGGAAGCTGTCGCGGATGGTGATGATCGCCGGGTATATGACGATCGCCAGGAGAAGTATGCCCGCCGGCAGTAGGAACCCCAGGGAGGTCAGGTGCTCGCGGAAACCCCGGTGGCCTCCCTGACGTCCGTTAGCGCCTTTCTGTTCCTCGACCGGCGCTGTTTCTGGTGCAACGACTACTGCCATCTTCACCAGTCCTTCGTCGAAGGCCCGGGGCACAGGTCCGTTTTCAGGCCGTGCCCCGGGCTGTTCGAGCCCTACTTTAGCATCGCGTTAGCGCGCTTGCCTCCTGATCAATGCGCATTTTCCGTTAGTCGGTTGGCTGGCGATCAGTGGCCCAATGCCGCGGTGGCCTGCTTTTGCATCGTCGCCTCGATGGACGAGATGCTGCTGGCGCTCGGGTTCTTGACGAAGTTGAGCATGTCTTGCCACAGGCTCGGCTCCCAGCTGCCCTGCTGGTCGTCCAGGCTGAAGACGAAGCTGGTCGCGTGGATCAGTTCGTCGGCGTCAGCCTTGGTGACCGGGTCCGGGTAATCCGAAAGCGGGACGAGCTTGTTGGGGGATGCGAAGCCTCCGAGGTGAGCCCAGATGTCGCCGGCCTCGGGGCTGCCAAGGTACTTTACGAGCGCCTTGGCCTGCGGGGTCGACCTGAGCAGCATGGCTACGTCACCCGAGCCCTGGATGGCCGAGTTGTTCTTCTGGTCGGCGGCTGGGGCCGGGAAGGGGAAGAAGTCGTAGCAGGGGCTATCAGCCGGGTTGGCCGTGCACTTCTTACCACCGGCGGCCACGGTCCCTGCCGTAGCCGAGGGCTCGTTGGAGGTGATCTCGGAGACGACGAAGTCGGCTTCGATCACCATGGCCGCTTGGGGCATGGTGCCGGGCTTCGGGAACACCTTGTCCGCGCACAGCGGGTAGGTCTCCGAAAGGGCGCCCTTGGTCCCTCCGAGCAAGTAGGACGGGTTGCCGACCAGTTGGGCCAGCGTGGTGAACGCCGTCGTGACCGTGGGGCTGGTCCACGGGATGTCGTGCTTGGCCAATGCGTCATAGCTGGCGGCGCCGGCCGTCTTCAGGTACACGTTCTGCCAGAGGTCGGCGACCGGCCAACCGATGTCGGTGCAGAGCGAGAAGGGAGTGATCCCGGCTGCCTTAAGGGTGGCGGCATCGGCGAGCAGCCCCTGCCACGTAGTGGGAGTGCTCTTTATGCCGGCAGCGGCGAACTCGGCCGGGTTGTACCAGATGGTGTTCTTGTTGGCGCCCTTGAACCAGACGCCATAAAGCTTGCCGTCGTAGGTGACGAGGTCGTTCCAGGCCGTCCCGTAGTCACTCGCTTCGCTCCCGATGACGGAGTTGAGCGGCTGGATTTCGTGCTTGGCGGCCAAGGCGAGCAGGGTGCCCGGGTCGGGCACGAGGGCCACCTGGGGAGGCGCCCCGCCGGCGACCGCGGCGTCGATCGCCGTGTCCATGTTGCTGCCCTTACCGCTGTAGTTGACCGTGATCCCGGTCTCGTCCTCGAAGGGGGACAGCACCGCCTGGAAGTCCTCCTGCTCGGTGCTGGTCCATTCTGCCCATACGTTCACCGACCCGCCGATGTGCGACAGGCTGGCGCTCTTGGTCGAAGCGCTGGCGGCCGTGGCTGGCACTACGACTGCGGTCCCAACGGCCAGCAGCCCAGTCATTGCCGCTACAGACAGCGGCTTGCGCCTCCACCACCCCGACAGATCCGCCCTGGTCTGTGTCATGTTGATACCTCCGTTTTTTGGGCCTCGGGTATTGCCGAGTTCCGGCGACCGCCAATGGCGGATCAGGCGTACTGTAGCGGGCATCGTTGTCTGTAATTGTTCAGGCCGGCATAATTTGGCTCTGACCTGCGGATTGTTCAGGAGAATCCCCACTTACCCGATTAAGCTGAGCAGACGGCTTAATTATTCAAGCGGCTGCTCGGAGGCCCTTTTGCTCGATTATCGGGCGGCTTCGTGCAGGTGGGTGTGAGTGGCCAGGTACTGGGGGACGACGGACTCCAGCACCGCTATGACCGCTTGCGTGGAGGCGCTCGGCTTGCCCCGTTTGCGCAGCGCCATGCCAACGTGACGTAGAGGAAGGCCGTCGACACTGATCGTGCAGTAGCCCTCCGGCAGGTCGGAGAGCCCCTCCGGCAAATCCCAAAGGGTGGTGGCCGGCAGCAACGCCGGGCCGTACCCCCGCAACGCCAGTGTGGCCAGCAACCGCAAGCCATCGATGTCGGCCTTGGAGTACAGCGTCATGCCGGCCTGGTGGGCCGCCTCATCGAGTTCCTGGCGGAAGCCGGTGCGCGGCGCCGGCAGGATCAGCTCAACGCCTTCGAGGTCTTTGATATGGAGCTCGTCGGCCACGGCCAGGGGGTGGTCCTTCGAGATCAAAAGGACGATGTCTTCGTCGAAAAGCGGCCGCAGTTTAAGTTCCGGCGTCGACAGCGGCAGGTTGACGACGGCACAGTCGAGGCCTCCGGCGGCCAGCAAGACCCCGAGAGCGGACGACGTCGCCTCGGTGGTCACCAGCCTGACTGCGGGGTGGGCTGACGCCAGTTTGTCCAGCAAAAGTGGCACCAGCCAACGGGCCGTGGTGGCAATCATCCCGAGGCGCACGCTGCCGACCACCTCAGCCCGAAGGGCCGCCACGTCTGCCACTATCGCCTCGAGCTCGGCCTGGACCGCACGAGCCCGGGCTTCAACGGCGGCCCCTTCTTCGGTTAGCCGCCCGGTCTGGCGGTCGACCAGCACCACCCCGAGTTCGCGCTCGAGGCGCTTGATGTGGCCGGAAATGTTTGATTGGACCGTGTGCAAGGACGCGGCGGCCCCCGAAAAACTACCGGAATCGGCAATAGCGACTAGAGCCGCCAGCTGGCGCAGGTCCACATGGCCAGTATGGCTGGGAGGAAGGGGCGAGTTGTGTTGCCCTCCGGCTGGCAGCGGGTATTTGATTGAGGGGTTATGGCACTTCGACCCGACCCGGCCCCTGTAGAGGCTGCGCCTGACTGGCCCGTTTCAACCCTGGACCGCGAACCTCACCTGGACCTCGCCGCCGGATCTTGGTCTACCGGATCTTGGCCCGAGGGGCCCGGCCCTGCCGGAGCCCCGCCTGCGGGATCCCGGCCTGCTGGGCCCTCGTCCGTCGGGTCTCGGCCCATTGTCAACCTGGCCGCGGGGCCGGGGCAGCAGGTCATGACGCGGCCCAGCACCTGGAGCAGCGGCACCGACGCCGCTTCGTCGTCCCGCGAACCGCCACCGCCCGCCGGGGCGCCGGTGGCGGGTACGGGGGTGGTCGCGTCGTTGCAGGCCCGGTCCCTCGGCGAGCTTGTGGGCGGCGCCATCGCCATTGGTTTCGTGTTCGTCGTGGCTGCCAGTGTGGTCACCGCCTTTGCTCGCGTAGCCGGACAAGGGGTGCGGGCCAGGCTCCTGGTGGCCTTCAACTACTCGACCTTCCTGACGGCGGTGGCCTTGCTGTTCGGGTTGGTTTGCCTTCTCCTGCTCGGGCGTTCCGCGGCGAGAGGAGGATTGGCTCCGGTGAGCTCCGGTAGCCTGCTGAACAGGCCGGCCAAGGGGGTCATTGCGGCAGTGCTGGCGGCCGAGTCGGCCCTCGTTGGGCTCGGGAGCCTGGTCTCGTTCATCTTGTACTTGTCGCTGGCCGGGAGCCTGCCCGATGCGGGGGTGGGCCATATGCTGGCCGAGCTGGCCGCACTGCCGGTAGTGGCGGCAACCCTCTTATGGGGTTGGGCCGGGGGGACGGCGAAGCTGAGGCGCCTGTTTGGGGTCGGGAGCCCTCCGCCTCTCCCGGCCGGCGAGCTGAGGGTCACCAGCCCACCTACGCCGCCCTCCATACCCGGCACCAACGCCAACCCGGAGGATTAGCCCCGGCGCAGCGGGCGCCGAAGGGGCCCGAGCGACGCTCAGAGGGTTGCCGGGTGCTGGTCGCCTCTCAAGGCCTCGGAGGCCACCGCTTCTGGTCAGCGGACGAGCGGGCTCGCGCCCCGTCCTTGGGTGACGGGCCGAGCGCCCACGCCCGGCGCCACGGCGAGGCCTCGGGGCCGGTAAGCGATGGTGTGCTCCCTTTGGCGGCTCGCCGGCGGGCGGACCACCAATCGGACGTCGTTTCGTCGGCCAGGGCGGCAATGGCCGCCTCGAGGCGGCCGACAAGCTGCCGGGCGGGCAGGTCAGGGACGATGGGCGCGCCAAAGGTGACCTTGGTGTCCCCCACGTAGAGGCGTTTGGCGCCCCGCGGTAGCAGGCGGCCGGTCCCTTTTATATGGACCGGGACGAGCGGGCGGCCGCTGCGGGCGGCCAGCCAGGCTGCCCCTCCACGGTGAGCCTGGCCCCAACCGTCGGGGCTGCGGCCTCCCTCGGGGAATATCAAAAGGTTCCAACCGTCGGCTATGAGCGCCTCGGCCCGGTCGGCCGACTGACGGCTCACTCTGACCCGTTCGATGGGGACGGCATTTAGTGAAAAGGCAAAATAGGCGCCCTTCAGCTTCGAGTCAAAGAAATAATCGGCGGCCGCCAGCGTGACCAGTTTGTGCCGCCATGGTTCCGGCAGCACCGACAGCACGAGGGGGGCGTCGAGGTGGCTCAAGTGGTTGGCGGCAAAAATTACCGGAGCTTCCACATATTTAAAACGGTCGAGTCCTTCCACGGAGGGTTGAGCCACCGCGGTGGTGAGCGGCCTGGTGACGAGTTCGGTCCACGCCACCCGGGCCAGGCGGACCGAGTAGCGTCTGGCCCATTCGGTCTCGTAGTTAACGCCGAGGACCGACCGCCTTTTCGGCCGCGCCACCGACGCCGGCCACGTCGGCGACCCGAAAGGGAACGGAAGCGGCCGCCGCAACGCGGCCAGCCATTCGTCCCTTTTTTCCCTATCGGACCTAATGGACATTATGGAGCCTAATGGACATTGGCCAACATGATCGGCGGGCAGCGGAAATAAGTTATCGTCGGGTCCCGCCCTACCTGGTCCTCGGCCATCTCGAGGGCGTCCGCCAACGTAGTGGCGGGTTTGAAGCCCATACGGCGGACCGCTCTCCTGTTGCCACCCACAATGATGGTATTGCTGGCGTACTCCAGGGCGTGTGCTCCCCAATACCACATGTAAAAGGGGTGGACACCGTGATAGGCGTAGCTCGTCCGGTAGAGGTGGCGGTACCACTCGTCCGTGGCGAAACGTTCCTCGTAGAGTTTTTCGATCTGGAGCGGGTCGGTCGTGGACGAAAGGACTTCCTCGAAGAAGTCGATATAGGAGGGGTGGTGCACCGGGTGAAAAGCCCACGGCGTCGGGTGGGAGACGATGACGACCCCGCCCGGGCGCACCAGTGGCTTTCCGATATAGAAATTGAAAAAGTACCCGAGGCTCAGGCACATGACGAGGATGGGGTTCATGATCGATCCGACGTTGTACGGGCCGACGTGGGGGAGCCCGAATATCACTACGTCGCTTTGGCCCTCGACCTCGACGAGTTGCTGGCGGTGCAGGTTGGCGATGGTGGCGGCGTGGACAGCCTCGACCTCACCGGCCTGGACGCTCGTCATCTGTTGCGGCGAGAGCACAGCCTGGAACAGCGCCCTTTTCGCCGACGGGCTTAACGCGTCGGCGCCCCGGCTGGCGGCCACGAACGTGGCGCGGTCCTTCACGCCCCACTCCCATTCCCGTTTCTGCAGGAACGCCATTTGCGAAGGAAAGGTATCGTTGTTCAGCGTCGTCTCGACCTGGAAGACCCGGACTTGCTGGCCGAGGAGCCGTCCTATGCGCCAAGCAGAGCTATGCAGCTCGGAATTCGGCCGGTCCATGAGCGAACGGCTGTGCTGAAGGGTACGGACATTGTGGTGATGACGGACGCTCCGGTAGCTCATCAGGCCGGTGGAGGTCGATTTGTGGCCGCCGTCCATGGCCACGAGGTTTATGTTGACGTACACGAGCAGGTCGGACTCGGCCACGCGCCGGTTCACCTCGACGTCTTCGCCTTTGTCTGTTTGCCCCAGCATTACGAGCCCGGACGGGTCCTCGGCATCGTGTTGCAGCAGCGCGCCGTAGGGGGCGAAGGCGTCGAATATGCGGTCTCCCAGGCAATGGCGCAGTTCTGCATCGGTCATCCGGCGGTGCAACCCGAGGGCGGCGATAAGGACCACGTCGTCGACGCCGGCTTCGGCGGCCAACTCGAGGACGGCTTCGATGACCCGTTGGCGGTTATCGGGCCGGCGCATGGGCGGCAGCGGCAGGGAGAGGTCGTCGAACGCGATCGTCAAGCGCATCCCGGCGTACAAAAGCTCGGGTAGCGGGGGGCTGTCGCCGAGAGGTTCGAGTAAGGCCCGGCGTACGGCGGCGTCAGGGTCGGGGAGAGGGGCCAGCGGCTCGGGGGCGTACACGACCCGGCTGCGTTCGGCCGGCAAACGCTCCAGCCGGAAGCCCTCGCCGTGCCAGACAAGCACGGGGGGTGTGGAGCGGTCGACTTCGAGGACGAACCCGGGCCGGGGCATAAGGTGGCTGAACCCTCTTTTAATTAGGTGGTATTTTCTTTTCGCCCCGCATATCGAAAGCGATCTTTATTGCCCCGCGACGCCCGGCCGCGGCAGCGTGTTCGATCGCTTCGACAGGGCGCTCGAGCGGGTAGGTGGCCGACAGTAGCCGTTCGAAGCGAGCGGCGTCGGCCAGCTCGAAGGCGAGGTCGAAACTGTGGCGCCCGCCCATGGCTGGTTCCGGGCCGTACGTGTAAGCACCGCTGAGGGACACTTCTCGTTGCCAAAGGGGGGTGAGGTCGACATGGGCCGGCGCCGGCATCCCGGCCAGGACGAGCGACCCACCCGGGGCGGTGACGGCCAAGGCATCCGCGAGCGAGGCGGCGCTGCCGACGCAGTCGATCACCAGCGGTGCCCCCCCGGACAGCTGGCCTCCGTCCCTGATCCAGGACCCCGTTACCCGCCGGACTGCCCGCCGCAGTTCGGTCGGCTCGGCCACCGAAGTGGCGCCCAGCCGGGCGGCGAGGTCGCGCTGGTGGGGGTACTTGGCGATGGCGATGACGCGGGTGACGTCCTCCCGGAAGCGGGAAAGGGCGGCGATGGTGCACAGGCCCAGGGTGCCCGCCCCGATGACGACGGCTGCCGGTTCCTGCCCGGCGCCGGCGCCGGCGGCGCCCATGGGCATGAGGGCGGCGTGGATGGCACAGGCGGCCGGTTCGACGAGCACAGCGGCCTCGTCGGCCAGACCCTCTGGCACGTCGTGGAGCTGGCTCTGGTGGGCGACCAGTGCCAACGACCAACCGCCCCCGGTCTCGCGGCAATAACCCGTCTGTAGGCCGGGGCTTATGTGGCCGCCGGTCAGGTTGCGGCAATGGCGCCGCCGACCTTCGGCGCAGGCCGAGCAAAACGCCTGGATGCCGCGCGCCTCACAGGCCAAAACGGGTTCGATCACTACCCGCCGGCCGTCTTCGGCGTCGGCCACCACCTCGTGGCCGGGCACGAAAGGAAAGCTCACGATGGGTTCGAACCACCGGGACGAACGGGCGTCCACCGTGGCCAGGTCGCTCCCGCATATCCCGGCGAGGCGGGGGGACAACCGCTGCCAACCGGGACCGGGGAGGTCCGGTGGGGTGACGTCGACCAGCCGGAGCGGGCCGAAGCGCCCACCCGCACCGGGCCTCAACCCGGAGGCCACCCGGGCCATGGCGAACCTCGCCACCGTCCGATCAACCTGCAGGGCTTTCATATTTCCCTTAGACCGGCCCGTCTGTCGTTTTGGCTCACCATGGGCCCAAACGGCAACAGCGGCCGCCGGTAACCGGCCGCCCGGGGCCAGTGCTCGACATGCCAACCCCGCTTGCGGGCGAGCGCCGCCAGCTTGGTCTCGGGGTTGACGGCCACCGGGTACCCGGCCGCCTCCAGCATGGGCAGGTCGCTGGTGGAGTCGGCGTACACGACGCACTCGGCCAGGTCGAGGCCGTGCTCCTTGGCATAGCTGGCCATGATGATCGCCCTCGCCTCTCCGGTGGGAGGTGCTTCGTCGAGTTCCCCGGAAAGTGCCCCGGCGTCGTCGCTCATATGGGCACAGAGGACATCGTCGAAGAGCGGGCGGAAGGGTTCGATCACGAAGTCCAGAGCCCCCGTGATCAGCAGCGTACGGTGGCCGACTGCCCTGTGCTCACGCACCCGCCGTATGCCGGCGGGGAACGACTTGGCCGCCAGCAGGTCGCTCGTCAACTCCCACGACTCCTGGCTGAGCTCGTCGAGGCTGGCGCCCTCGTAGCGGCGGTAGAACCACCGCAGGAAATCACCTCTGTCGATCATGTCGAGCGAGAGCATCCGGGGCGCTTCGAGCAGGGTCCGGACGGTGAACCGGGCCCGCTCCGCCAGGCCCATATGCCTGGTGGCGAACCAGGCGTAGGAGTCCACGACATTGGTGGCCACGAGCGTGTTCTCGAGGTCGAACACGGCCATTTGCCGGTCAGGGGAGAGCACGGCCCTGCGGGCGCGTTCCTCCCGGGATAGGGCAGCTGTCCCCGGCCGGGGCCGGGCCTGGCTGGCCAGGCGCACCCGGGCATGGGCGACGACCGCCGGTACGTAGATGTCCTGACAGAAGTGGGCCCAGTCGAGGGCAGCCGGGTCGAGGCAGAACTCCTCGCGTTCATCGGGGGAGAGAAGTTCGTTGAGCTCGAGGAGGCGGTCGACGCTGAATATCGCTTCGGTCTCCGTGTAGGCGCCGTACAACTCGACGTAGCTAAGCGCCCGCTCGGCCTCGTCACGACGCTCTTCGATGCGGGCGGCCAAGTCGGCCTGGTTGCCCCGGAGGGGCAACGCCTGCAACGCCCGCTCGGCGCCCTGCAACACCCGCGTGGCCTGGCGCAGCTGGTTCTGGACGCGTCGACGGCCGGGGAAGGACCATTCCGGCACCACGATGGGCTGGCCCTTGTCGTCGGCCAGGGGATGCTCGGTGAACCAGTCGTGGCAAAGCGTGACGAGCTTC
>JASHVH010000476.1 GCA_030039575.1 Acidimicrobiales bacterium
GTCCTTGCGTACCGCGGCGTCAGCGCCGCAGAGGACCCCGATCACCTTGGGCAGGCGAGGCAGGGGGCGGCCCGGCCGGTTGAGGAGCCCGGCGGCGGCGAGCCGGGACCGGGTTTCGGCGATCATGGCGGCGACCGCGCCCTCGCCAATCGGTGTGACCTCCTCGGCCTCCAGGAGGAGCTGGCCCCGGTCGTTACCCCACACGAGAGTGCCCACGACCACCACGCGCTCCCCGGCGACGGCGCGGCAGCGACGGGAGTGGCGCGCCGGGCAGGTCACGGGGACCTGGGCGGCCCGGTCACGCAGCACGAAGTACGTCCACCCGGACCGCGAGGTTTGTGGACGGTGCACCTCACCCTCCACTGCCACTCGGCCGATGGCCGCCATCGAGCGGGCGATCTCACCGGACAGGCGGACCAGGGTGACCCGCCGGGGGGCCTGGCCGGTGCCTGCGCCGCCCCTTCCTCCCGCCACCCGGGCCGGCTCGTCCGGCCACAGCGGCAGGTTGGTCGATTGGGTCATCGACTCGCACCGTAGCGCCCGGGCAACGCTTCTGCGTCGACCGTCATTGCGTCTTCCTTCCCGGCCGGCCCCATTTACCCGGCCGCCCACCACCGCCGCCACACCGAGAAAGCGGCCAGGGCTTCGTCGCGGACGGCCACCCCGCTGCCCGGTCCGGGAGGGACGCGAATCGTCCCGTCGTGCCCGACCTCGAGGGGGCCGGTCACATCCTTTTCGAAAAACCTCGACGAGGCCGACAGATCCCCCGGGAGCGAAAAGTTGGGCAACGCCGCCAGAGCAACGTTGGCGGCGCGGCCGACACCGGTCTCGACCATCCCGCCGCACCACACGGGTACGTCCAGCTCGGCGCAGAGGTCATGCACCCGCACCGCCTCGAAGAAACCACCCAACCGTCCGGCCTTTACGCTCACGACGGAGCAGGCCCCGATTTTGATCGCGGTGGCCACCGAACCGAGCGAGGTCAGCGCTTCGTCCAGGCAGATCGGCGTGGCCAGCCGGCGAGCCAGCTGCGCATGCCCCATCATGTCGTCATCGCCCAGGGGTTGCTCGACGCAGGCCAGGCCGTACCCGTCCAACCGGCTCAACCGGTCGGAGGCCTCCGTGAAGGGCAGGTCGGCGTACGCGCCGTTGGCGTCGGCGAACAGCACCAGCGCCGGCCAACGGCGGCGGACCGCCGCCACCGGTTCCTCGTCCCAACCAGGCATTATCTTCAGCTTGACCCGGCCGTACCCTTCCGAGGTGTACTGCTCCACCTGCTCGAGGAGTTCGGCCGGCGACCTCGCCAGCCCAACGGACACCCCTGCGGTGACGGCTTCTCTCGCCTTCTGCCCCCTCCGGCTGAGCCCGGCCAGGAAGTCGGCCATGCGGACTCCACAAGCGCGCAGCCGGGCGTCGAGGAGGGCGGCCTCGAACGCCGCCTTCACCATCCGGTGCCCCTTCAAGAAAGACAACACCGGGGCAACGTCTTCTGCCCGGGCCGTACCCGCCCCCAGCAGCGCCGGCAGGATGTACCGCTCCGACACCTCCAGCGCGCCGGCCGTGTACTCGGGGCTGTACGTCGGCTCGGGCAAAGCCGTGCACTCACCCCAGCCGTCGACCTCAGCCCAGCCCCCGGTTCTCCCCTCGTGGCGGACCATGGCCCTGACCAGCAGGCTGTCCCGCTCGGAAAAGCAACCCGCCCCGCTGACCCAAGGTTGTCGCAAGGGCAACACGGCCCGCACCAGTTCGAAACCGACCAACCGCGCCATGGGCCCTGGAGACGACGGCGCTCCGCCTGGTGCCCGGGCCACGCGACGCCCTCCCGGCCCGCTTAGGCCCGGACCGCGTCGCCGAGGGCGCGTAGTGCCAGGGCCAGGAGCGAGAGGTTGGGCCTTAGCCCCAGCCGGTTGACCAGGGCGGAGGCGTGAGCCAGCGGGCCCGGCCGCATGGCCAGCCACTCCCGCCCGGCTTCGTCACCGGGAACGTCAGGGCAAGACTCGAGCGCCCGTCTGACTGCGACGGCGCGTGTGCGGGCCAGGTCGTCCCCGAGCAGGTCCAGCTCCCAACGCTCCCAGCGATCGGAGGTGTCCCGCCGGTGCAGCGCTTCCTCCAGGCCTCGCAGCCCCAGCCCTTCCCCGACCACCGCGTAGGCCCCAATAACTGCGTCGAGGTCGCGCTCAGAAGCACGCGCCACTTCCGCCCACTCGCCGACGGCGGCGGTGCGGGTCATGCCCGCGGCTCGAGCGGCAACCGCGTCGGGGGCTCCCTGTCCGGTTAGCTCAGTAGCCAACAACCGAGCATCGAGCGCCCCCGTCGCCGTCAGTTCGTCGTCCGTGGGGTACACCTTGTCCAGGCTTTCAACGAACGGCCGGTCTGCGGCGATGATCGCCCCCGGGTCGAGGGGGCCGCGCCGGGCCAAGTACCAGCGGGCCAGCCTGCCCAAACCGGCGCTCAGCACGTCCCGCAAGGCCGTTTCAGCCTCAGGTGGTAGAGACCAGGACACGGCGTCGACCTCGTCGAACAACGGCCCCGCCCCGAGCACCTCGCGGGCGGCCCAATAAGCCCCTGCCACTTCCGATAGCTCTCGCCCGGTTTCGGCCGCCACCTCGTGCGCCCATACAGCGCCCATGCGTTCTATGACCTCGTCCGCCAGCTCGGAAGAGACCAATTGGCGGAAAAGCGGGTGGCTCGGGATGAGGTCCGCGAAAGCTTGCCGAGGGCCGGGCGGGAAATAAGCCGCCCCGCAGGACCTGAATGCTTCGTCGTCCGCCAGTGGCGACGCCTCGATCGACCGGGCCAGTTCGCTCCGGGCATAGGCCACCAGTACGGCTACTTCGGGCCGGCTGAGCCCGGCTCCCGCTTCCTTGCGGCGGGCGAGTTCCTCCTCGTCGGGAAGAGCTTCGACCTCGATGTCAAGCAGGCCGACGGAGGCCAGGTCTTCCATCAGCGCTTCGAAAGCAGGTAAGTCCGCCGCGCTCGAAGCCGCCGCCCGGTCAAGGGCCACCACGCTTTGTTCGACTTGGGCGAGGACGGCATCTGCCACGGCCCCCGCCGAGCGAGACAAGAACGGGCCCCTCTCGTCCGGGGCCAGGCGTCCGGTTGCGAGCGCCATGCCGAGAAGGATTTTCAGGTTGACCTCGCGGTCGGACATGGCGACGCCGCCCGCGTTGTCGATGAAATCAGCGTTCACCCGCCCGCCCCGGCGCGAATAACTCGTCCGGGCCCGCTGGGTAAGAGCCAGATTGGCGCCTTCTGCCACTACACGGGCCCGTAACTGGTCAGCGTTCACCCTCACGTCGTCGTTCGCCCGGTCGTCGACGTCCCTGTCGGTCTCGCTGGACGCCTTCACAAAAGTCCCGATCCCACCGAAGAAAATGAGGTCGACCTGAGCTTCGAGGACCGCTTTTACCAGTTCAGGTGGCGACAACAGACCGGGCCCCACCACTCCGAGAGCGCCGCAGGCCTGGGGTGAAAGTTCAACCTTCTTGGCGTGGCGGGAGTACACGCCGGCGCCCTGCGAGGCGGCCTTGAGGTCGTAATCTTGCCACGACGAATGCTGGAGCAGGCTGAGCCGGCGCCGCTCGTCGTACGACAAGCCGGGATCCGGGGACGGGTCAACAAAAATATGGCTGTGGTCGAACGCGGCAATCAGGATGATGCTCCGGCTCTGGAGCATCCCGTTGCCGAACACGTCACCCGACATGTCCCCCACCCCGACCACTCTCAGCGGTTCGCTCTGGGCGTCCATCCCGAGGGCACGAAAATGGCGGCGCACCGCCAGCCAGGCCCCCTTGGCGGTTATGCCCAGCGCCTTGTGGTCGTACCCGGTGCTACCCCCAGACGCGAAAGCGTCGCCCAGCCAAAAACCTCGTTCCAGGCTTATCGAATTTGCGAGGTCCGAAAAATGCGCGGTGCCCTTGTCCGGCGCCACGACGAGGTAGGGGTCGTCGCCGTCGCGGCAAGTGACGCTCTCGGGATGGACCACCGTGCCGCCGACGATGTTGTCCGTGATATCGAGCAGGGCCTTGATGAAGGCGCAGTAGGCTCTTTTCCCTCCCTCTTGGCTCCCCCGGGCCTCTTTTCGAAGAACGAAGGCCCCCTTTGCCCCCGTGGGCACGATGAGCGAGTTCTTTTTCACTTGCGCCCGGGCCAGGTCGAGGACCTCGGCGCGCAAATCTGACTGCCGGTCGCTCCAGCGGATGCCCCCTCTGGCGACCAACCCGAACCGCACGTGCAGCGCCTCGAACCAGGGGCACCACACAAAGGCTTCGGCCATTGGGTAGGGGGCCGGCAAAAAAGGTACGGACCGGCTGGCGAACTTGAGGGATATCGTCTCCTCGCCCAGAGCCCAATTGCTGCGGGTGGTGGCCTCTATGAGCGACGCCAGTTCATGCAAAGCCCTGTCATGCTCCAGGTCGGGGACACTGGACAAAGCCTCTAGCATCGAGGCCCGCGCTTCATCGGCAGCCAAAGAAGCGCCGGGCACCAGCAGGGCGCCGAAAAGGTGCACTGCAGCGGCGGCAGTGGCCGGGAACGACACCAGGGCCCGGGTCATCGCACTCGCCGCCTCAGCCGCCCAATCGCCCCCCACTACCCGTCGGTAATCGCAGTAGGCGCAAAGGAGGTCGACCTCTCGCCAATCAAGCCCGGCACCGATCACCAAGCGGTTGAGCGGGCCTAACTCGCCCCGCCCACCGAGCACAGCTTCCAACGCCTCCACCAGCCGGGGACCGTCCTGGCCGGGGTCGAAGCTGCCGGGGCCTATAAGCGGGGTGTCGATGCGCAAACCGATGTCGTCGACGTAAGCGTCCGAGGCCCCT
>JASHVH010000477.1 GCA_030039575.1 Acidimicrobiales bacterium
GAACCACTGGCGAAGCTACTGGCCGGGGACACGTCGATCCCGGGCGGCCGCGTCGAGGCGACCGCGTCGCTCGTGATGGCCGACCAAGCCGCGCTCTGAAGAAGTTCCCGGGACGACATGCGGCCCTTCGAGCGAGAGCGGCTTGGCGGCCGCGGCCGGCCGGAGGCCCGTCCCGGTGATGGCGGGTCAGGCCGTCACGGGCGGGATATCCCGGCGCTCGACCGACCCCTCCCGGGCCACCAGTACCACCGACACCATCGACGGCGGGAACAGGCCGTGCTCGACGACGCCCGGGGTGGCGGACAGTCGTGCCGCCAGGACGGCCGGGTCGCCGACGCGCCCTTCGTAGTCAGCGATCACCCCGCCGTCGGGGCTGAGCGGCACGTCGCGCAACGTAACCGGAGGCACAAGCCGCATTGTGGCCCGCAACCCAAACGAGAGCAGTTCGAGCGGGACGGGGCTGTGGAGCGCGTCCACCGGCTTGGAGGAGTCGGCGATGACGACGAAGCGGTCCGCGGCGGCGGCCACGATCTTTTCCCGGGTGTGGGCCCCGCCACCCCCCTTTACGAGCCAGCCATCAGGCGCGATCTGGTCGGCGCCATCAATGGTCATGTCGAAATGGGGGACAGTAGCGAACGTCTCCACGTCGAGGCCGAGTTCCCGCGCCGCCGTGTCCGTGCGGGGCGACGTGGCGACGCAGCGGATCTTGAGTTTTCGGGCTGCCAGCGCCGGGAGCAAGAAGGCCACAGTTGTACCGGTGCCCAGGCCGACGGTCATGCCGTCCTCGACCAATGCCGCCGCCGCCTCGGCCGCCAGCTTTTTCTCTTCGTCTCTCGTGCTCATGTCAAGTGGCTCCCGGTGTCGGTCCCCCCTTCCGGCAGGTGCCCGCCTCAAGATCCTGCGTTCTGTAAAGGCGTCAACGTCAGTGGCAGCACGGGCCGGCAATGAGGATCTAGCAAGTGACCTTACCTATATCAAACCGGGTCACGCCTAAGCCATCAAGGTCCGAGGCCCCCAGGACAAACCGGAGGAACCATGGCTAGCAAACCAATTCGATTGTTCCTCGCCGACGTCGACGGCACGCTCGTCACCAACGACAAGATCCTGACCGAACGGGCTATCGCCGCGGTCAAGAAATTGAAAGATGCCGGCGTGCTCTTCGCCATCACCAGCGGGCGCCCGCCACGCGGGATGTCCATGCTGATCGGGCCGCTCGAACTGACGACGCCCATTGCCGCCTTCAACGGAGGGGTCTTCGTCCGCCCCGACATGTCGGTGATCGAGCAGCACACGATACCCGACGACATCACCCCCGGTGTGATCGAGTTGCTCGACGGCCAGGGTGTCGACGTGTGGGTTTACCGCGGCGCGGACTGGTTTGTGCGCGATACGAAGGCACCTCACGTGGACCGCGAGGCGTGGACGGTGAAGTTCGAACCGACGCTCGTGCCGAACTTTGACTCAGTCTCCGACCAAGTGGCCAAGGTGGTGGCCGTAAATGACGACTACGACAAGGTGCAGAGGGCGGTCGACGCTATCCGGGCCAAGTTCGGTGACCATGTGTCAGCGGCTAGATCTCAGCCCTACTACGGCGATATAACCAACCCGGAGGCCAACAAAGGAGGCGTGGTCAAGTTCCTGTCGAAGACGCTGGGCATCCCGACCGAGGAGATGGCGACAATCGGCGATCAGCCCAACGATGTGCTCATGTTCGCCCACTCAGGGCTCAGCATCGCCATGGGGAACGCCAGCCATGAAGTCCAGGAGGCGGCTCGTCGCGTCACGACCTCCAACGAGGACGAGGGTTTCGCCAATGCAGTAGAAAAGTTCATCCTCAAAGGGGAAGGAAAATGACGACAACAGACCCGGCCACCGCGCCGGCGGACGTACTGGTGATCTTCGGTATCACCGGGGACCTGGCCAAGAAAATGACTTTTCGCGCCCTTTACCGGCTGGAGCGCAGGAAAATGCTCGATTGCCCGATCGTTGGGGTAGCCCGCAACCAGTGGTCGAACGCCACCCTCCGGGAAAACGCACGGCGCGATATCGAAGACAGCGGCGAGAGAGTGGACGAGGAGGTCTTCGAGCGCCTGGCGGAGCGACTATCGATGGTCATCGGCGATTACACGGACCCCAACACGTACGACCGTCTGGCCCGGGCCATCGAGGGCTGCCATGACCCTGTCTTCTACCTCGAAATCCCCCCATCTCTGTTCGGGCTGGTGGTGGAAGGCCTGGCGGCGGCCAACCTCACCACCAACGCCAGGGTCGTAGTCGAGAAGCCGTTCGGCCACGACCTGGCCTCGGCCCGGGCTTTGAACGCCGAACTTCGAAAGATATTGCAAGAGTGGCAGATCTTGCGCATCGACCACTTTCTGGGCAAGGAACCGGCGATGGACATATTGTTCCTGCGCTTCGCCAATTCCATTTTCGAACCCCTCTGGAACCGCGACCGTATCCACTGCGTGCAGGTCAGCCTGCTTGAGAACTTCGGGGTCGAGGACCGGGGCAGCTTCTACGACCCGGTGGGCGCGCTCCGCGACGTCGTCCAGAACCACCTGTTGCAGCTCATCGGGCTGTTCGCTTCTGAAGCGCCCGTCACGGTCGACGCCGACGGGCTGCGCGACAAGCGGTTCGAGGTGTTCAAATCAATGCCGTCGGCCGACTCGCGCCACTACGTCCGCGGGCAGTACGAAGGGTACCTGTCGGTGCCGGGCGTCAATCCCGGTTCGCAGACAGAGACCTACTGCGCGCTGAAACTGGAGATCGACAACTGGCGGTGGGCAGGGGTGCCGTTCTTCATCCGTGCCGGGAAGGCCCTCGCCGCCACGGCCACCGAAATGCGGATCGTGTTCAAGCCACCCCCGTTACTTCCTTTCGCCCCTCATTCGAAGCCTTACCCCGACGAGCTGATCCTTCGGATCGACCCCAACCCCGGCGCTGACCTCGTCGTCCAGGCGAAGAAACCCGGGGCGCAAACGACGCGGACGGTTGACCTGTCATTGATTTTCTCCCAGGAGCTCGGAGATCTGCCCGAGCCCTATGAGCGTCTGCTTGGCGATGCCTTGCGGGGCAACTCGAGCCTGTTCACCCGGGAGGACAGCGTCGAAGAGACGTGGCGCATCGTGCAACCGTTGCTCGACGCGCCCCCGCCGGTAGAACCGTACGCCCAGGGGTCGTGGGGCCCGCCGGGCGCAGACAAATTGCTGTCCGGGTACCCGCACTGGCGCGAACCGTGGTTGCATTCGCACGCCACGCGCTGATATTGCGGTAGGCCCGCGTCCAGGAGACGGCTGAAGAACTATTTCTCGTGAGGAGATTGCGCCCGCTCGCACCTGGTTACCAATTTTTGGCCGGCTCTGGGTGCAGATATCTCATCTTGTCGCGCTTCATGCCACTTTTTTGACGAAAGCGCGACCTGTTCGGTCCCTCGCACCCAAAGTGCCCGGATTACAGCTGCAGACCTATTTGCCGCGGGAAAATCCTGCCGCCCGGTCGGCCAACCAGGCCGCCACGACCTGGGCCACCGCCCCATCACGGCCGCGCAGGCCATGGTCGCCGCCGTCGACCCAGTGAAGGCTCACCGGCCCGGGCACGAGCGCCACCGCCGCCTCCAGCTCGGCCGGCGTAGCGAAGGCATCCCGGGTGCCGGAGACGAAAAGACACGGCAGCCCGAGCAGGCCGAAGTGTTCGGTCCGCAGCTTTTCGGGCTTCCCCGGAGGGTGCAAGGGGTAGCTCACCAGTACCAGCCCGGCCGCAGGCAAACCTTCAGCCACGGCCACCGAGCAGATGCGCCCACCCATCGAACGCCCGCCGGCGAAAAGCCGCTCGGGCCGGAGCCTTTCCTCCCCGACGAAGCCAGCCGCCTCCTTGACGACGGCGGCCACCAGCACCTCCGGTTTGTCCGGGGCCCGGCGCCCGGCCACCCGGTACGGGAAGTCCATCCGCCTCACCTTCCCGCCCTCTGCCGTCGCGGCGCGGTCGATAGCCACGAGTGCACCCTGGTCCTTGCCGGCACTGGCCCCCGGGGCCAGCAACAAACCCCACTGTGCCTGCTTGCCCGCCCGGGGCCCCATCCCCGGGTCCCTGCCTATTGCCGCCGGAGGCCTACTTTGGCCCGCTTGTCGCTCGTGTCGTTGCGGAGTGCTGCGAGCCTCGCTCATTGACCGACATGCGGGCCAAAGTTGCCGGAGGCGGCACTACGAGCGGGGGCCCCAACCCCGCTGGGGGCCGTCGCCTGCTTGCCCGCCCGGGGACTCGGCGCCACCTGAGCGCGTCCGGTCCGGTCAGACCATTTCGTGGAGCATCTCGGCCAGCAGCGCAGCCTCCCGTGAGACCTCGTCGTTACGGGACCCGTGCTCGATCGCGGCCACCAGGGCATGACCCTGGCTCCGTACCCGCCACCAGTAGCCGTCGTCAACGCCGACCGGCGTGGGGACCTCTACGACCCCGACCGTCTCCAGCAGCGCCCGCCGGCGCTCGTCGTCGCCGGGGTCGTT
>JASHVH010000001.1 GCA_030039575.1 Acidimicrobiales bacterium
GGGGCCCGCTGGCGGTTACAACGGCTGGCCCCATAGCTGGCAAGCGGCTCGGCTCTAACCTAATGTGCCGCTCCAGTGGCCCCTAAGACCGAGCGGAACACTCCGGCCCCGAGTGGTGTGCCCTCTTCGCCCCGAGGTCGCGAAGCGCTGATCGTTGAGCGCGTCCGCGCCATCCCTGAAGGTTTCGTGCGCACGTACGGGGATATCGACCCGAAAGCGCCTCGGATGGTCGGCCGTGTCCTGGCCACGACGACCGAAGAACTCCCCTGGCATCGCGTTGTACGGTCTGACGGGACCGTTCCGAAGGGCGAGCGTCAGCGAAGGCGACTGCGCCTCGAAGGGGTTCCGTTCCGCGGCGCCCGGGTCGACCTTGCCCAGGCCCGGGCGCACGGGTAGTTGTGATGTATGGCGATACCTCGACCGTCGTCCTCCTCGGCCGCCTACATGCCGAGGACCTGCCCGAAGAACCGCTGATCAGTGCGGTCACGCTGGCAGAGCTGTCGGTCGGCCCGCTGGTGGCGACGGGCCGTAAGGAGCGGGCCGCTCGCCAGGCCGTGCTCCAAGAGGCTGAGGCCGACTTCGAACCCTTACCGTTCGATGGCCACTCGGCCCGGGCATTCGGCGGAGTGGCCGCTTCGCTGCGAGCCGCCGGCCGCAAGGTCCAAGCTCGCAGCTACGACGCCATGATCGCTGCTACAGCGATTGCCAATGAGCTCCCTGTGTACACGGTCAATTCCGGCGACTTCTCCGGCATCGAAGGGCTCGATGTGAGATCCGTCGCTCATCCCGACCAAGAACTCCGCAGATCTAAGCGCTCCATAACGTAGGACTTTGGCCATCGGACCAGAGATTGGACGTTTTTGGGTGCACAGAGCCGCAGACCCTTAGCGTCGGCTGGGTTGGCGCCGCTTGCGCTCTCTTACAGGCCTCCCTGGTTGACGTCCACGCAGTGGCTGGAGAGTCGCAATGGCCTCACCGCACCCTGTGGCGTCGTAACCGGGCAGGCTGGCCAGCTGGTCGTGTAGCCACCGGGAGCGGAGCACCCGCAACAACCCTTGAACTTCCCGGGTGCCGGTGTGCACATGCGGGATGACGATGTCGAACCGTTCCGTCGCCAACGGGACGAACGCCAGACCGAACGCCAGCGCTGCCGGTTCGCTTGCCACCCCGGCGTCGGCGAGCCCGGCGGAGATCGCCGATACGACCTGGATGTGACCTGTGGCCTTGGTGTCGTACCCGTGAAGTTGCTCAGGTTTTATCCCAAGCCGCGCCAGCTCTCGGTCAAGTAGCAGGCGGGCCTCCGACCCTGCTTGGCGGTTGACCAAACGCAGGCCCGCACCGGCCAGGTCGGCGACTCCAGATGTGGTCGGCGCTAGTTCGGGCCGCAACGCCAGTCCCTCCCGCCAAGAGCAAAACCGGACTACCTCAGCGCCTTGCCTGAATTGTTGCCGAGCCTGACCAATGTTGTAGTCACCGGACTGATCTCGTAAATGGCTCCCGGCAGCATGGACCAGTCCGTTCGCCGCCAGCTCCAGTGCCTCGTGGCTCCCACATTGCCACCAGAGCAGCGCCACCGGCGGGTCGAGCAAGCCGAGCGGGACCTCCAGCAGCGGGAGCGCCGGGTCGCAGCCGGCGACTACGAGGGTCGACCGTGGTGGGCCCAGTGGCCGAACGGCGCGACTTGGCGCTCCGATGGGGGCGCCCCACTCGTCAGCGACGCCGCCTGCCGGGACAAAACCAGACCTGGTGGCGGCGGCGCCAGAGAGTGGGGCCACGACGAACGAATCGCCCACCTGAGCCAGGGACACCCGGGGACCGCCGTTGTCCAACGGTGCCAGCGGACAGGCGTCAACGCGCGGCTCCGACGCAGCCGGGCCGAACAACTCCTCCACGGTCAGCCCGAGTGCTTGCGACAGCGCCAGGGCAACCCGCAGTGATGGGTCAGACAGCCCTGACTCCACCGCTGACACCGCCTGGCGGGACACGCCGGCCATAGTCGCCAACTGCTGCTGAGAGAACCCCCGCGCTTGCCGGGCGACGCGCAGGCGCATGCCGTTCTCGCCGCCGCCGGCTGCCGTCGAATTGCGAACTTCTGCGCCCGCCGCGACCAGGTCGTCGTCAGCGGTCATGTCTCCCCCGCCCCTGCCGAGCCGACGTTCACAGCCTCCACGGGGGCCGTTTCGAGGGCGGCGCCACCAACCCCAAAGCAAGGCGGGTCGAGCGCCGTAACGGTAAACCTGTCACCGGCGGCCACCGGCATGTCAGGCAACCGGCAGGTGATCGTCGTCCCTTCAGTAAGGATATTGACCTCCCAGCCCCCGCCCGCAGGCCGGCAAGCAGTCACAACGCCTGAGAGCACGAGCCCATGCTCGGGGTGCGCCCCGGCAACCACGCGCTCAGGATGGACCCCCGCCGTAGCCGCGGTCGAGTCAGCCTTGCCGGTGCGGCCACTGCCATCGCCTTCACGCGGAGTACCACTGTTCGTGCTGCCCGTCCTTGGCCGCGGCCCGCTCCCCCTGTGTGCTCCCGTTACGGCGACAAAACCGAGGTACCCGACCAGCTCAGCCACTCTCCGGGACGCCGGCCGGCGTACCACCTCGCCGGGCGGGCCGACTTGCAAGATGTTACCCCGGTCCATCACCGCCAAGCGGTGAGCGAAGGCCTGGGCGTCTGTGAGCTCGTGTGCCACCAGCAGAGCCGGGATATTGCGGCTGGACACAAGGGTCACCACCAAGTCCGTGAGCGACCTCCGGAGGCTGGCGTCGAGGCCCGTGTACGGCTCGTCGAGGAGTAACGCCCCGCAGGGGGCGAGGAGCAGCCGGCCCAGTGCGACACGATGGGCCTGTCCTCCGGAGAGCCGTCTGGGCATGACTGTTAGTAGGTCGCCCACCCCCAGCAGAGCGGCCAAGTCCTTGACCTCTGCCACCCCTTCACCGGAACACGAGTACATGAGGTTCCCCATCACCGAAAGGTGAGGGAACAAACCCGGGTCCTGGCGGAGCAACCCGACGCGGCGCTGCCACGGAGGTAGCGCACAACGCGGTGGCGACGTCGAGGTCAGCACGGTGCCACCTAGCACCACTCGACCACGGTTCGGTTGGACCAGGCCTGCGATCACCTCGAGCAAGGTCGTCTTACCCGCACCAGACGGCCCAAACAATGCCAGTCGTTCGCCCGGGCTTACCTGCAGGGCAGCTCGCACCGTGAATTCGCGGCGTTCAACCTCGAAGTCGGCGTCCAGCATGGGCGCTCCAGATATACGCCACTAGTGGCAGCGGGAGTGCCACCACTAATAGGACCAAAGCGAACGGTAGAGCTGAGGCAAGGCCTGTCTCCTGCAGGGTCGTGTAGATCTGCAACGGTATCCCGAAGGGGTGGTAGGCGATGATCAAGACGGCCCCAAATGCGCCCATCGCCCTTGCCCACGCCACCGCAAGAGCGGTCGCCAACCCGGGCATGGCCAGGGGCAGCGTCACCCGTCGGAACACCCGCAAAGGCCGGTCACCGAGTAGCCCCGCCTGTTGCTCGAGGCCCCGGTCGACCCCTATGAAGGCAGCTTGCGCGGCAAGGACGTAATACGGTGCCGATTCGTAGACCTCGGCAATCACGAGGGCCAGAAAAGTATTGGTGGCTGATAGGTGAACGCGCCCAAGGAGCTGCCCGATCGCTGTGTACGGCCCCACCAGGAAGATGAGCAGCAGGCCGATAACGAGAGGGGGCAACAGGAGACTGCAGAGCACACCCGCCTCCCAGATGCGGGGGAAGGGGAGCCGGTCGCGCGCCATCATCCAGGCCAGAGGCGTAGCGACCACGAGCAAAACGCCGAGGGTGACCGCTCCGGACGTGACTGAAACGACGAGCGGGTCGAGCGCCCCCGGCGCCGTCAGGGAGCTGACAATGGCGCTCCCCGATACGTGTGTGAACAGGGCGATCACCGGGCCCAGCAAGGCGACCCAGATGACCCCGGCACCGGCCAGTGCCACCGCTCCTGACACGGAGTGGATGGCCCAGGGCGCGCCCTTTAGCCGACTTCGACCCGGTCGCTCGGGCTGGCGGCTGAGGTCAGCCGCGGCCCAGGGGACGCCGCCGGCGGCTACCGCTTGGTCAGGTGCCCAGCTCACTCTTGATAGCGGCCGGGAGGGTGCCAGGGCTCCCGAAGGCGGTCGGCGTGAGCAACGTGAACCCACCTTGTTTGTACTGGGCCAGGCCGGTCTTGGACAGCGTGTACTGGACGAAGGCGACCGCCGCCGGGGTGGGCGTGCCAATGAACGTTATGTCGATGACCTGCGGGCTCCCCTTCTTGAGCTTCCCGCCAGCGATCGTGATGGTGGCCTTCTTGTACAGCGCAGCGTCGGCGAAGCTGCCGAGGTTGATCGCCGCCGGGAGCTTGATGTACGGCAGGTGCAACTCGATGGCCTGGGTAATGAACGCGCTAGAAGCGTCGAGCTGGCCGGATTGCAGCGTGGCGTCGAGCGACGCCTCGCTAAAGATCTCCGAAGAACTGGGAGAGGCGAGCGGCCCCCCCAGGATCTTCGTCACCGTGTCGGCCGGTAGGTGGTAATACGACTGGGCCAGCTCGAGCATATAGATGAAGTCCCGCCCCTGGGGGTCGATATTGGGGTCCGTGCGACCCAGCTTGAAGCCTGGCTGCTCCATGAGCGTGAAGAGCTTGCTAAGCGGCTCCTTGCCGCTGGCGAGGGCATCGAACTGGCTGGCGTACTTGCTCTTCGGGTTGTAGGCGACCACGATGGACGTGCCGGCGTACTGCACGTACGCGTTCGTGAACTTGGGCTCGAGTGGGGTGATGTTGTCGCCACCGACGCTTTCGAACACGTTCGGGGTGATCTCGCCGGAGGCGATGTCAGCCTCGAGGTCGCCGGAGGAGGCGCCCCGGCCGGAGAACGTATAGCCCGTGGCCTTGGTGAAGGCAGGGGCTACAACCTTCTCGTCGAGGTACTCGAGCGAGGAGGCGTAGGCGACGTTCACGGTGCCGGACGGCTTGGCGGCAGTCGGTTGCCTTGCGCCGACCGGCGCAGCTTGTGCTGCGCTACCAGGGGTCACAGTTGCGAAAGCGACGCACGCGATCGCTACCGGTGCGGCGAGCCAGGCTCGGGCTGACGGCAAAAAGGGCATGTCGAGACGCTAGCCACTGTCAGTTGCGATGCGCAAGAAGATTGGACGCAGGGCAAGTGGGTGGCGGGAGCCGAGCCCGGGCGCCGTGAGTGGACGTCGAGGCAAGCGAGGGGGGCGTGACCGGCAGGGGCGTCGGCCACCCGGCCCGTGAGCCTCAAGGTCACCTCGGCGGTGCTCAGGTCGGCAACGCGAGAGCACGCCATTCGTCAAGCACGCCTGGATGGGCCCTATCTAGTCTTGCGGTGTCGTCAAACTCGTTGGGAGGCTGCCATGAGCACTGCCGGTCCGTCAGCCCCCGCTCGCCGCAGGGCGCCGGACCCACGCTTGCCCGTCCGAGCCCATCACCTGTTGCGAGTGAGGGCGGTCTGGGTGATCCCCCTGGTGGTCGGGTCTGTGGTGGTGGCCGCTATAACCGCCCTCTACATCGGGTCCGTGGTCGACCCGCTCGCCCACCTCCGGGGGTTGCCGGTCGAGGTGGTGGACCAGGACCGAGGCGCCAATGTCGGGCGCCAGCACCTCGACCTTGGGCAGCAAGTCCAAGCCGCTCTCCTGGCCAGTCCCGAGGTGTCAGGCCCTTTGCACCTCAACGTAACGACCCTGCGCCAGGCCGAGCGGACCATGGGCAGCGACGGCGCCTACGCGGCGCTGGTGATCCCGCCCGACTTCACCGCCAGCCTCTTGTACATTTCAGGCCTGGAAGTGGGCCGCACCTCCGCCCATGCTGCCCCTGCGGTCGTGATCTTTACCAATGAGCGCGCCGGGACCGTCGGGGCCAGCCTGGCAACGGGCATCCTTCAGCCCGCACTGGCCGTGGCTTCCCGCCGCATCGGCCAACACCTCTCCGCGTTGGTCCCTGCCGCGGCGCGCACGGGCGCCACCGCCGTGCTCCTGGCCGACCCCGTCGCCGTGACGACCACTCAGTACCGTCCGCTGCCGGACCACTCTGCCTTGGGGCTGACCGCCTTCTACGTGGCGCTCCTGGCGCTTATGAGCGGCTTCCTGGCCGCCACGATTACGAACTCCGTCGTCGACTCGGCGCTTGGCTACGCCACGACCGAGATGGGGCCACGTTGGCGCCAGCGCCAACCCCTGCCCATCAACAGATGGCAAACCATGCTCATCAAGTGGGCCATCGTCGCCGTGCTGACGGCCGTGCTGACTGCCGTGATGCTGGCGGTGGCGGCGTGGGGCCTCGGCATGGACACGCCCTACCCCGCTCTGTTGTGGCTGTACACCTGGCTGTGCGCGGCCAGCGTCGGCCTCGGGACGATCGTGCTGTTCGCCGTGGCCGGCACCTACGGCCAGTTGATCGCCTTGCTGCTGTTCGTCTACGCCGGCCTCGCCTCGGCTGGGGGGACCGTACCGGTCCAAGCCCTCCCGGGGGTGCTCCGCGCCCTCAGCAACGTCGAACCGCTCCGCCAGGTCCTGGAGGGCACGCGGTCCATCATGTACTTCGGCGCTCAGGGGGGTGCCGGCCTGACGCGGGGCACGGTGGCCGCGGCTGTCGGCCTTGTCTTTTGGCTTGCCGTCGGCACCGCCGTCGTCACGTGGTACGACCGCCGGCACTTTTACCGCCTCCATCCTGATCTTCTCACCTACGTGGGCAAGTCGGTGCAGGACTACAAGAGCCAGCAAGCCGCTCCCGCCC
>JASHVH010000478.1 GCA_030039575.1 Acidimicrobiales bacterium
CGAGCCCGTGAGCTCGACCCGAGCACGGACGTGACCGTGGTCGTCGCCGACGCCTACCCGAACTTTTCTATATGCGGAATCCCCTATTACATCTCGGGCGAGGTCGCCCGTTGGCAGGACCTCGCCCACCGCAGCTACGCCGACCTGGAGGCGACGGGGATGCGGTTGCGGTTGGACACCAAGGCCGTAAAGGTCGACGTGGGGGCGCACCAGGTCTGGCTCTGTAACCCCGACGGCACCGAGGAGCCACTTTCCTACGACCGTCTGGTCGTCGGCACCGGGGCCGTCCCGGTACGGCCGGCCATCGAAGGACTGGCCGGCCCCGGCGCCCTCGGCGAAGCCGACGGCGTGCACTTGCTGCACACCATGGGCGACACGTTCTCGTTGCGCCGCACGATCGACGAGCAAGGCCCGGCGACGGCGCTGATCGTCGGGGCGGGTTACGTCGGTTTGGAGATGGCCGAAGCCCTGACCATGCGAGGCTTCCAGGTGGCCCAAGTGGAAACGCTGCCAGAGGTCCTCCCCACCGTCGACCCCGAGCTGGGGGCGCTGGTCCGGGACGAGCTGAGGACCGCAGGGGTACAGGTGTCGACGTCGACGACGGTACGGAGCGTGGCCCGTGCCCCGTCGGGCAACGCCGGTCGGTTGGTGGTCGAGGGCTCCGACGCCGGCGGCCGGGCCTGTACCTACTTCGCTGACCTCGTCCTGGTGTCGGTGGGGGCCCGGCCCGACACGGAGTTGCTGGTCGGCGCGGGCGCCCAGACCGGCGTGCGGGGGGCGGTCGTGGTGGACGAGCACATGCGCACTGGGTTGCCCGACGTCTACGCCGCCGGCGACTGCGTGGTGACCCACCACCGGCTCCTCGGGGTCACGTACCTGCCGCTCGGCACCACGGCCCACAAACAGGGGCGGGTGGCGGGCGAGAACGCCGTCGGCGGTGAGGCCATCTTTGCCGGCAGCCTCGGGACCCAGGTGGTGAAGGTGTTCGAGCTGGTGGCCGCCCGCACGGGTCTTCGCGACCACGAGGCGGTACCGGCCGGGTTCAAGCCGGCCACCACCCAGAGCTCGCCCGACGACCACAAGGCCTACTACCCGACGGCCCACCCCATCACGACCCGGGTGACCGGGGACACGCAGTCGGGCATGTTGCTGGGCGCTCAGCTGGTCGGCCGGCGCGGCACCGAGATCTCCAAACGGGTGGACGTTTTTGCCACTGCCATTTACAACGACATGACCGTCGATGCCATGAGCGAGCTCGACCTTTCCTATAGCCCCCCGCTGGGTTCGCCATGGGACGCCGTCCAGCTCGCCGCTCAGGCGTGGGTGCGCGAGCACGAACTGGGTGCCCGACGAAGGGCCCTGGCCGGGGCCTAACGCTGGCCGGAAAGGGTGAACTGCCTGAGAGAAGCGGCCGGTTGGCGCAATTCGGGTTCGCTCCTCGGCTCTTTGGGTGCGGTCAGACCTTTCGGTCGAGCTGTTGGGCAAAGTTTTAGCGAAAGCGCAACGAGGTCACCGAAGCGCACCCAGACCCTCCAACATTGCGTGGACGTCCGCCCTCTGCAGCCTCAACAGGCCTCCTCGTCTTTGGGTGCGCAGAGATCCTCTGGTCGCGCTATTGGGCAAAGTATTGACGAAAGCGCAACAAGGTCACCGAAGGGCACCCAGACCCTCCCACATTGCCTGGACGTCGGCCCCCTGGGCCGTCCACAGGCTCCCCATTTCTTCGATTAGCAGCCCGGGAGCCACGCATGCCGGTCCTCGAGACCAGGCCGATATCAACGGTGGCGGAGCAAACCCACTAACGGCGGCCCGCTCCGCCCCACGCCGACGTGCTCCCCGGCCTCCTGGAGGCGGCCTCTGCCCACGTCAGTGCCGGCGGCGCGGCAGACTAACTGTGATGAGGACTGAGCCACAGGTCGGGCCATCGCCCGGGCCACCATGCCGGACCAACGAGACCTGGTAATCGTGGGCGGCGGCGTCGCCGGGGTGAGCGCCGCCCTCGAGTGCGCGGACATCAAGCTCGACGTGGTCCTCCTCGAAGCGCGGGCGGCGCTGGGCGGCCAGCTAACCGAGATCACCCACCCGCTGCACAATGTGGCCACTGGTCAGTTCTCGGACGGGCAGGCGTTGCAAGCCTCGCTGCAAGACGCCGCCGGGCTGCTCGGCGAGCGGGTCCTGCTGGAGCACCCGGTCACCGAGGCTTCGTTGGCGGAAGGCTGGGTGGAGGCGGGCGGTCAACGGCTTTCTGCCAAGGCCGTCCTCATCGCCAGCGGCTCGACCCCCGAACGGCTCCCGGAAGCACCGGACGGGGCGTTCGGAGGAGATGTCACCTACGAGATCGAAAGCGACCCGGACCGCTTCAAAGGAAAGACGGTGGTCGTCATCGGGGGCGGCGACAGCGCCACCCTCGACGCCCTGGCTCTGGCGTCGATCGCTTCGTCGGTCCTGTTGGCCCACCGGTCCCCACAGTTGACGGCCCGCCACGACATCGTGGCCCAGCTCAGGGCGGATAAGAGGATCGAGGACCTCCCGGGCTGGGACCTCGTTTCGTTGGAAGGCGACGACCACCTGGAGGCAGTCGTACTGGCCCACCCGGCTACCGGTGAGCGCCGGACCGTTACAGCGGGCGGCCTAGACATCAAAATCTCACGGGACCCGTCCACCGGGCCGTTCCAGGGCCAGGTCGACCTCGACCACAGGGGTTTCGTCGTCGTCGACGGAGCGCTGCGCACCTCTCGCCCGGGCGTTTTCGCTGCCGGCGACGTAGTCAGCGGGGCCTACTGGAGGGTGTCGAGTGCCATAGGCCAGGGGTCCCTTGTGTCTCGTGCCATCCTCGAGTTCGTGCAAGAGAGCCGATGAGGCGGGCCTACGGCATCAGCCGGCCCGTCGACTCTGGTGTGAGAGGCCCAGGTCCAAGGTGAACGACCGCCTTGCAGCCGCGTCGGCCGCGGAGCTCGTCGCCGAAATGGAACGAGTCGTGCTGGGGGCACCAAGTGGCGGGCCGGCCTGGGCGGCCCTCGTTAGCGACCTCGTCGGCTCGAACCTGAGGCAGTGGGACCTCGAAGACACGAGCCGCGACCCCGGCGCCGATGACGCGGTGGTCGCCAGGGCCAAACGGGAGATCGACCGGCTCAACACCGGCCGCCACCAGCTGGTCCAGGAAATCGATACCGCCTTCGGGTCGTCGCTCGACCACCAGGGCGGCGCCCCGCTGGCTACCGAAAGCCCGGGTATGGTCCTGGACCGGCTGTCCGTGCTCGTGATCAGGCGCGCCCGGACCAGGGCCGCTTCGTCGGGCCACACCAGTTACACCGACCGGGTCGGAGCGGTCGAGTCGCAGCTGGCGGCGTTATCGCTGGCTTTCGACTCGTACATGGCCGAGCTGCGCGCCGGGACCAGGCGCTACCTTCCCTACCAGCACCTCAAGCTTTACCGGCCCTCCGCCGGGGTGAGCTGAGCAAAGCTGAACAGCCTGTACCCGCCCCGGTTGAACCCACAGAACACCGTCTCGCCCACTACCGCCATATGTGCGATGCCGAGAGAGGTGGCGGCCAGCGGGGCGGTCGACCACGGGCTGGCCTCACCCGCGGGGTCCATCACGTGGAGGCGCCCGGTACGGCCGGCTGCCACCAACAACCCCCCGAAGGGGGCCACCGCCACCCCGCCCGTCCCCCAGGCGACATCCTCGGGCAGCGGCCCGGACACGATTTCCTGGCCGTCGGCCGGGTCGAGGGCGGCGAACCCGCCGCCGCTCAGCTGCTCCCAGTTGTAATCGTCGACGCTGGCGCAGTCCGGTCCGGCCACCCACAAGGCGCCATCGTGGTAATCGACGGTGGCGACCCGGAAAGCCACGTCTGCCTCCCATTTGGGCGCTCGGAGCCGGGTCTCGTCCAGGGGGAACAGGGCCACCTTCGCGTCGCCCCCCGCGGCAATGAGCGGCCCCTCCGGCGACGGGACAAGGCCGAGGGCGGTCACCTCGCCGAAGTCGGTGGCGCACAAGGTGGCCTGGATGTGCCCGCCTTCGGGCACAGCGTTCAGGGGAGCGGACACGAGGACGCCGGCACCACCGTCTGATCGCGGCGCGGACCCCACCAGCCGCCCCGTCACAGCCACCGTCCGCTCTACGTCGGCGGCGAACCACCAGTGGGAGGCGGGCTCGATGAGCCGCTCGCCGGCCGGCCCGTAGATCCCAGCTCGCTGGAAGGCGCGGAGCAGCCCGATGTGGTTTAGGACCCCCACCAGCCCCAGCTCGGGCAGGTGGACGATGGCGTGCACGTCGAGGTCGTACTGGGACGGCTCGTCCTCGCCCGGGAACAAGGTCGTCCCGAACACAGAATGGGGGCGGGCCTCAGGGTCGGCAAAGACGACGTTGCGGCCCAGGTTGTTCCAGCAGAGGAGGCCGTCGAGGGCCACGACGCGGCCGATGCCTTCCGCCTGGCTGTTGCGCACGCCGGCGCCGGCGGCGGCATCAACCTCGCGGCCGGCCTGCCCGCCTGTCACACCCACCCGCCGGTCATAACAGTCCCCGAAGGAGCCTCAGAGCGTCCTCGGGCTGGGCGCCGGCCAGGCACGGCTGGCCCGACGGGCAACGGCGGGGCGCCGGGCGGAAATCCCGCAGGCTCACCACCTGGTTGTAGGCATAGCTGGTTTCGGC
>JASHVH010000479.1 GCA_030039575.1 Acidimicrobiales bacterium
TAGGCGACATCAGTGGCCAGCTCATCGGCCTGCGCCCGGACGACGGAAAAACCGGCCGGCAACGCCTTGACCGCCTGGCGGGCCAGGGCCGTCTTCCACGACCCGGCCTCCCCTTCCACCCAAACGATGCTGGGCCAGCGGGCCGCAGCGACCACGGCCGAGGCGGATTAGGGAGTTGCCCTAGGGCTAACGGCCGAAGGGTGGCTCAAGCTGATCATGCAGCACGCGAACCCGTCCTCAAACCGAGGCGGGGGCAAGTCAGAGGGCGCTGAGCCCGCTAGCAAAAGGAGGATGTGTACAGATGAGCCAAGAAAGGACCCTTCAGGGCGGTTTTTTCGCCGACCCCGATTTCGATTATGACGCCCGTCTTGCCCTGGGCGCCGCGGCCTGTGGGTTAGGCGATGCCGGGCTGGTGTTGGCCACGCTCGACCGCATCGTCGACGGCGACCGCCAGAGTTGGTTCGACGCCTGGAGCGAGGTGGCAGCCACCATGTCGGCCCAGGGCGACAGCGCATTGAGCCAGGGGCACCTGAGCACGGCCCGCTGGGCCCTGCTGGCGGCGGCCCAGTTCTACGCCAAGGCGTTGGTCGTGGTCGACGCCCTGCCCGACCAGTCGGTGTTCATGCCCACGTTCAAAGAGCACCGCCGGTGCTGGGAGGCGGTGGTGGATGCCTCGGAGGGTTCCATCGTCAGGGTGGAGGTACCCTACGAGTCGACGACTCTGCCCGGTTACCTGCTCCGTCCGGACAATTCGGGCGCGGCCCGGCCCACGTTCATCATGACCAACGGCAGCGATGAAGCGCTGCCCAACCTCCTGGCCCACGGCGCCGCCGAGGCGCTGGCCCGGGGCTGGAACGCGTTCCTGTTCGACGGCCCCGGCCAACAGTCCATGCTGTTCGATCGGAACGTGCCGTTCCGTTACGACTGGGAGGCCGTCCTAACCCCGGTCATCGATGCCCTGGTCGAGCGCCCGGACGTGGACGCCTCGGCGCTGACCGGCTACGGCGTGAGCCAGGGCGGTTATTGGGTAACCAGGGCGATCGCCTTCGAGCGCCGCTTGGTGGCGGCGGTGGCCGACCCCGGGTGCGTGGACGTGTCCGAGTCGTGGACCAAGCACCTGGCCCCGCCTGTCCTGGAAATGCTCGAGTCGGGCCAAAAGGACGCCTTCAACGCGGCCATGGCCAAAGCCACCGCCAACCCGGCCGTAGCCCGGACGCTGGCCTTCCGGGCCAAGCCCTACGGCGCCAGCAACGCCTTCGACCTGTTCACCGAGGTCAAGAAGTACCAGGTCCGAGACGTCGTGGGCCAGGTGACGACCCCACTACTGGTCCTGGACCCCGACGACGAACAGTTCTGGCCGGGCCAGCCCGAGCAGCTTTACCAAATGCTGCCGGGCGAGAAAGCGATCCTAAAGTTCACCCGGGCCGAAGGGGCGAACTTCCACTGCCAGCCGCTCGGCCGTCGCCTGACCGACACCCAGATGCTCGACTGGCTCCAAGACCATCTGCCCGCTCAGTACCGGTAACGGAGGAGACGGTCGCCATGAAAAAACTAATCCCGCTCGTCATCGGGTTTTCGCCCCTGATCGTATTCTCGCTCCTGACCAAAATATTGCCCTCCGGCGATGTCGGCGTCGCCGGGCTGGTCGCCGCGTTGCTGGCCCTCCTGGCCATGCTGATCAGCCGGCCCATTTGGCCGCCCAAGATCCTAAACGCTTGTTCCCTGGTGATATTCACGGTGTTGGCCGTCCTCGGCTTTGCCCTGGGCACGGGCGACAAGACCTGGCTGGCCACTTGGCCGGGTGGGGGCGTGGCCATCATCATCGGGGCCGTCATCCTCCTCCTCGTCCCCGCGGTCCCGTTCACCGAGCAGTACGCCAAGCAAAGCGTCCCCCGGGAGGAATGGGGCTCGCCCACCTTCAAGCGGGTCAACCATGGCCTCAGCCTGGCCTGGGGGGCGTCGATCGTCGTCATCGGCGTCTCCCGGGTGTTGGCCGAAGCCGTCGCTCGCCACTCTTCCGGCCATCACCTGGCCGAGATCCTGTTGGGGGCGGTGGTACCCGCCATCATCGTCCTGTACATGCTGAAGTTCACCCAGGGCTACCCCGAACGCGTCGCCCACGCCCCGGCCTGACCACAACGCGCTGATGTACGCGCCGCCTGTCGGGAAGGGGGCGCGTACACGCCAGCGCGAACGCAGGCACCTGCCGTGCGCGTCGCCGACAATTAGGGAGTTGCCCTAGGGGGGATGAGCGACGAGCGGCCGAAGCTAGAAGCATGAGAATAATCGTGGATATTTACCGAGGCGAGGATGGCCGCCCCGCGGGCACAGTCCGCGCCGAAGGCCAGGCGGAGGGGCGGTCCTTTTCCGGGAACCTCGAGTTTTTGGCCCTGGTGGAGAGGTTGTACCGGGCTGACGATCACCCGCAGAGACCCGAGTGACCCAGGTTGGTCCACCCTCGGGGGTCCCCAAGACAACCCTGCGGCCGTCGCCGGGCAGTTCTTGGCCCGGCAGGGTCTTTCCAAATGCCGTGCCTGGCGAGGTTGCCCGACGGCCCCTAGTGCGTGACGTTGTTGGCCACCTCGGCCGGCCGCACCCCTGACAAGAGGTAGCGCGGCCCGCTGCCAAGGTTCGCGGCGGCGTCGCCGGGGTTGTAGAGCTTACAAGCCGCCAGCGAAAGGCACCCGCAGCCTATGCACGAGGTGAGCTCGTCACGGAGGCGCTGCAAAAGGGCTATTTGCTCGTCGAGCCGTGGCCGCCACGCCACAGAAAGCCGCGCCCAATCGGCCTTGGTCGGCGTGCGCGACTCGGGTAGGGACGCCAGCGCCCCACGGATCTCTTCCAGCGAGAGGCCTACCCTCTGGGCCACCCTGATGAAGGCGACCCGACGGAGCGTGTTGCGGGAGTAGCGCCGTTGGCCCCCATCAGAACGGCTGGCAGAGATCAGCCCTTCTGACTCGTAGAAGCGAAGCGCCGAGTGGGCGACCCCCGTCCTGTCGGCGACTTGCCCAATGCTGAGCAGCTCAGGCGGCATTAACCGAATCATAGCGCCAAACCCTTGATCTAAAGTCAAGTTGAGGTTATAGCGTCGTGCTCATAAGCGCGCAACTGCCCCCTTTGGGTCATCGGCCCGCGAACAGGAAAGTCTTGGCTTGTCTGCGCGAAAACATCATCAATGCCGACCGCGTTTACTTGCTTGCCGCGGCTGACGCCGGGCGGAGGCTGGCGGTCTGAAAGGGGTTTCAGACCTATGGCCGAGCACCTGTCCGAGGTGCTGAATTCGCTGGCGCGCCACCACCATCCGCCTTCGTTGGGCCCCCTCGGCTTTAAGAGATCAGCACCGGGACGGCGGCGTTTTCGTCGTCGCCGCCGGCACGGCTAATGTCCGAAAGCGCAGCTTCGGCCTCAACAGCGACCACGGCCACATGCTTCTGGGACGTCTTTGGGGAAGCGACTAGGAAATGGCCCGAGCCGCCGTCTTGGCTGCGACGTGCCCGGTCGTCGTGAGCCATGCCTAACAACACAGGCACCACTGCGGCCAGCATGACCGCAACAAAAAGAGGTGACATAAGTACCCAGATCATGATTGGTCCCTTTCTTGGTTTCAAGTGGGTTCGGAGGTTGACACTCTCTCCGACGGCGCGGGGGGAAGTGCTGGGGCGCTGGGGGAACTGCTAGGGATGCTCGTACTGCGGGATTTTCAGGTGTCGCACTTAGAGCTGCCTCGAGTGGTGGTCAGTTCATCCGCGAAAATGACTGGGCGTGAGCGATCAGAGAGCCGATGACTTAGAGCGCGGGTGCTCCCCGTTCACCCAGGTCGATAGGCACAGACTGTGGACCTACAGCGATGGTTCTGTCACGGCCAAGGGGTACCGGTTGCCGAGCGGCGATGCCAGGGCCGGAAATTGGGTGCTGGTCGACGAGGCGACCGGGGACGTCTTGGGCCTAATTCCGCCGGGAGAGTTCTCACGTCGGTTCCGGCCGGTGGACCTGTTCGCCGACGTACCCGGTCTTCCCACCTATCTGGGGACGGTTAGCGCGTCCGACGGAACCGCTCTGGTGGATCTGGTACTTGACCGCAACCCCTTCATGCTGGCCAACGGGCCACAAAGGGTGGCGAGGCCCCATGCGCTCATTGTGCCTCGCAGCCATCGCGACGGATGGTCGTCGGCCACCGCCCAAGAACTGGCGGCGTGTCGGACGGCGATGGCCCTGGTCGCCGCGTGGTACCACAGCACGGGCGGCGGGCACGTGGTGTTCTGTGCCAATGACAGCGCACCCAACCTCGATTACCTGCGAGACATACAAGTCGCGGCCGGGGCCCTCGCCGACGGCGGCACGGAAGTCCCAGTCACCAAGAACCCCCGGCAGGAGGTGCAGCACGCCCACTTGCATGCCTTCTATGCCGAACGCGGCGCGACTGAGAACCACGAGTCGTCGGCGCTTGAGGGGCATCCTGTCTTTGGAGCGGGTTACCGGGCGTTCAGCGCCGCCCTCAGCAGTGACGCCGTGGAGGTGGAAGCTGATAGCACGAGGCTTGCCGCCGAGATTAGCGTTGCGGCTCAGCCGTGGGGCGGAAATTACTGCTCATACCAGCTGGGCGTCGACGGCCCGTTCTGGGTAACGCCTGCATTGGGCCCGTCCATGGACGAGTTCAACCGGCGCCTGGCACGGGCCGATGGCCTCACGGCGGGGCCCGACCCGAAGCTGGGCGGGGCCATCAACCTGGCGCGGCCCAGCCTGGCCAAGGCGGAGCGGCTCCATGCGGCACAACGGGCCACAGCTGAACAGCGGGCGAGTTTCGAGACCTTCGCCGCCCAGCACGGACTTCTCACACAATCGCCGGACGTGGGTTTCGCACCCGGCACGCCCCCCACTTTGTAGGAGGCTGGTCCGCTCGCACACAGAAGGCCGGCTTCCGAGGAAAATGATATAAGCCCCGATTATGCCTTGCGCTGCAAGCAAAGTTGCGGGGGTGGACATGGGATATATGTCTCATTCGCTGACGCCCTGCACGACCGCGGTGTCGCCCGCTTCGGAGCTACTCGCCGTTCATGCCGCTTTTTGGCGCCTTCCTTCGGCGTCTCGCAGACATGGCCACAAGGGCGCAACCGGCCAGCCCCAGAGCCGCACCAAAGGCCAAACTCCGGCGGGCATCGAACCCGGTGTAGGCCAGGGCGCCTGTGTCGTCAGCCGGGTCAGTGGTGGTTGGGACTGGA
>JASHVH010000480.1 GCA_030039575.1 Acidimicrobiales bacterium
CGGCGAACAGGGTTGGCGTGGCCAGGGTGAGCAGGGCCGACGTGGCCAGGATGGACCATACGAAGAAGGGGACTCTTCCCCAGGTCATACCGGGTGCCCGGTAATGAATTATTGTCGCCGCCAGGTTGAAGCCGGACAGGATCATGCCGAGCCCGATCGTGGCAAAGCCGATCAAATACGAGTCCATCCCGCCGGCTCCCTGCGTCTGGAGGGGGGCGTACCCGGTCCATCCCGTTGGGAAACCCCCGAGGGGCAAGGCGGTCAGGATGACAAAGTAGCCAGCAGCAAAAACCCAGAAGGATGCGGCCTCGATGCGCGGGAACGCCACCCGGCGGCTCCCGATCATAAGCGGGACCAGGTAGTTGCCCAGCGGGCCCGTCACCGCCGACGAAGCCATCATCATCATGATCGTCCCGTGCTCGCCCACTATCGCGATGTAGGTGCCGGGCCCGAAGAAGTGGTTGGTCGGGGTCAACAGCTCGGTCCGGATGCCCATAGCCAACAACCCGCCGGTAAAGAGGAACAAGAGCACCCCGAAGAGGTACTGGAGGCCGACGACCTTGTGGTCCATGGTGAAGCGGAAGTAACGCGCCCAGCCCTCCTGCGGCACTTCGGGCAGGGGTTCGCGACCGATGAGCTTGGCCAGAGGGTGGTTGAGCGCCCCGATGCCCCCCAGCCAACCGAGCACCAAGAAGGACAGCGCCAGGCAGGTGGCGATATCGTTTTGCCCGGTCGCCTGGACCTGGGCGAAATCGCTGGCGATGAAGTTGCCCAACCAGTGCCCGATCAAGTAGCCGGCGATGCCTCCCACCGTTGCCGTCAAAATGCTCTGGCCGAGCCATGGCGACCTGGTCCGGGCGGGCCTGTGCCCGTTCGGCCCTCCAGGGCCGGCCTCGCCGGCCGGCGTTGGTGGCGCCTCACCCCTCTCCGCCACCACATCGCGAGGGCTGCTGTCTATCGACATGTTGCCGTCCTCCTCGGGTCAAGCTGCTGCGACGGCTGTTGCGGGCCCGTCACGGCGTCACCGTCACCTTCTGTGCTCCGTACATCTCCACCGGGCTGTAGGGGTCCTCGTTGTCGGGGTAGTAGCCACCGTCGGCGCCGTTTGCGTCAGGTATGTACGTCCACGCGAACGGCGGCAGTAGCTTGGTGGCGGCGGCCAGCTTGATTTCAGTTGCCGCTGCCCACGCCTTGAACGCCGGAACGCTCATAACCTGCCCGGTGTCGAACATGGCGCCGTGCCAAATCCCGCACAGCTCCGCGCAGCGGATGGTGAAGTTGCCCAGTTGGCCCGTCGTCTTCGTGTACGCGATGTTGTCGTAACCGGGGTTGGCGTCTGCCTTCACTCCCAGTTGGTAGGCCCAAAAGCTGTGAATGACGTCCAGCGACGTGACGTGGAAGGCGATCCAGCTGTTGGCCGGTATGACCAGGTCTGCGGTCTCGAAACCCCCAAAGGTGGGGTACCTGAACGTGAACTTCCACTGCTGGGCGATGACCTGGATGGGGAGCACACTGTGCGTGCCCGGTGTCCAGGCCGCGTCGGGGCCCTCGCCGCCGCCGGCGCCGGCCGGCGCGACCAGTTCGTAAGTCCCGAAGATGAACGCGCCCAGGACAATCGCGGTGCTGACTCCTATAAACGCAGTCTGGATGGCGAGGTTGCCGCGAGAGTTGGCGTTCGTTACGGGCTCCGGGCCACCCCGGGACGCCCGCCAGGTAGTGAGGGCATAGCCTTCGTAAACCAGGACTGCCAGTACGACCGGTATGGCCATCATGGTCAGGACGTTGAAGTCGAACTGCTGTCCGGCCGCGCTCGAGGTCATGGTGCCAGGGGGCATGTGTGGGCCGCCGACGAACCAGAAAATCAAGTCGGCAGGCACCACCAGCACCACCCAAATGCCTATTATCCACAGGAAATGGTGCCGCTCCGGCGGTCCAATGCCCGTGCCGCCAGGGCCACCTGGTTGGGGCGCCGTACCGGTTGTCTCAGCCATCAACTCGCCGCCATTTAGTTAGCATTTAGTCAAGCCGCCCCGGAGAGGGTCACGCGACCACCTTCAAGAAGCCGACCATGTAGCCGATCGACTGCATCGGCCCTCCTGTCCCGTACAAGAAGCCCGCCCCACACGGGATGTTGCATTGCCACGGGTACTGGCCCGGGCCCGGGGTCATGAAGGAAAACTTGATGACGTTGTGGACGTAATTGGGGGTGCATGGTGCTGTTCCGCACTGGTTCTTGGCGTTGGACGGGACGCCGTACAACGGGACATTTATGCCCAGGTTCATGATCGTGAAAGTATGGCCCACCCCGTTGCCCGCATTGGAATTTAGGAGTGAGGTGGTATGCCCGTTCAGCGTCATGTCCCCGCCGATGGTCCCCGTTACCATCCCGAAGAACTGGTTGCGCAGCGGGCTGCCCGTGTCGTACTGCATGTCGGTCACGTTCACCCTCGTGTGGGCCGGCACGTCCCACAAGGTGGTGTGGACCCACTTGGGGTGAGGGCCAGGGGTGCGGGTCAAATAGGACACCCAGGCCGGGTGGGTACCGAACCCGATGGTCCCGACGGTCTGGATGGTCAGGTCGACCGCCTGGCCCGGTTTGTGGTTCGACGCAAAGTTGACGGTCGTCGGGCTAGAACGGAGGTACTCCATGGCCGTGAACACGACCAACCCGATGGCGATCGCAAACAGCAAGCCCGCGATAGCGATCCTCTTCGGCATGCTATTGCACCCTCGTTCCCCCCTCCCAGCCGCCTGCGTACTGGGCTCGGTTCAGAGACTACGAAGCAGACAAACTAGACAATAGGAACCTTGCTCCCGCCCCGTCAAGCAGGTGCTCTGTACCGGTGGTCCTAGAGGCGGGCGTACTCTTTGGACTCCAGTTCGAACCGGTCCGTGGCTGCGCCGCTCACCGACGGCCGGGTCTCTGCGACGGCGCCCAGCACGTCGGCGTGGGTAACCGTCGGGTCCCCGCCCGCGACCGCCCGGTCAAACGCCCGCTGAGCGCTGCGCTGCGCCACCAGGGCAAAATCCGCAGGCGTGAAACCGGTCGTCAGAGACGCGACTTCTTCGGGGTCGGAGGCGGGGACCAGTTCCGCGGCCAGTTCTTTGCGTCCCGACGCATCCGGCGCGCCTACCGGGATGATGAGGTCGAAGCGGCCCGGGCGGAGCATGGCCGGATCTATCATCGCCACGGAATTGGTGGCCATCACCATCAGCCGCTCCGGGCGGGACTTGAACGCCGGCATCGACTTCAGCAGTTCGTTCACGATGGCCTGGTTCTCCGGCCGGCCCAACCTGTCGGCCACGATCTCGTCCGCTTCGTCTATGAAACACACCAGCCGGTCCACGCCGGCCAGGTCGTCCAAAGCGCGTCGCATGGCCAGGGCGCCCTCCACCCCCGCCCCCAGCAGAGCCGGGTGCAACTCGACGAACGCCCACGACAGCCGCGAGGCGATCGCCCGGGCGAACGAGGTCTTGCCCGTGCCCGGCGGCCCGAAAAGCAGGATGGTGGCCGGCGGCACCAGCCCCACCCGGTCTGCCAACTCTGCCCGGGCGAGTGGGGCAATGACCCGGCGTTCGATCAAGTCCTTGGTCGAGGAGAAGCCCCTCATAACCTCCCATAAGCCCGGCCCGGGGAACTGGCCGCCATACTGCTCCACGATGGCGAGCTCCTCAGGGACGATCGAAACCGCCCTTTCGTACAGGTCGAGCCCGCTGGAGCGGTCGAACCCCCGGTTGGTGAAGGCCGCTTCGCCCACCTGCCCCGGCCGGACAAGAGCCAGCATGCGCCGTGCCCCGCGGTGGACGACCTCCTGGTCAAGAGCGCCGAGCAGCGCGGAACCTATCCCTTTCCCGCGCCACTCGGGGTGGAGAGCCAGGACCAAGAGGTGGGCGTCGGGGCCGCTGACGCGAGCAACTGCCACCCCCACCAGCGCCCCGGCCGAAGACAGCGCCGCACTGGCCGGCTGGTACTCGTGCAGGGCCTCTATAACGTCGCTTCGCCCGTAGGCGGCGCCAGTCGCCGTGCCGGCAATGTCGATGAGGCTGACCACTTCCTCAAAGGGGGCGATCGGGTCCCGATGGTCGATCGAAAGTACACGCCAACCGGTGCTCATAAGTTCTCGCTCAGGTGGTGCAGTTGTAGAACTCAGCCAACGAGGCTTTTCGCCCCGTTGGGGCTTGGCTTCGCTCCGTGGAGGCGATGCTACGCCCCGCTTGAACAGCTAATCCACCTCAATGGAGGCGACGACGCCGCGTCTACCCCACCGCGTGCGGCCCGAACGCCAGCACCAGGGCCGCCCTCAACGTAGCGCCGTTCAGTTGCCCGATGTGCCGTCCGAGGACCGTCCCGTTGGCCGAAACGAAGACCGTAATCGGCAGCCCGACCAGGTCATAGGAGATCGCCACCGGACCTCGCTCGGGCATGAAGAGCGTGGGGTAGGTGACATGAGTGCGGTGGATGAAGTGGATGGCATCGGCTCGCTTGTCGTCCGTGTCGATGCCGAGGAACTGTACGGCGCCGTGGTCTGACCGGTAGGCCGACTCGAGCAAGAGCATTTCCGTCTGGCACGGGTAGCACCACGACGCCCAGAAATTGATGGCGAGAGGCCTCCCGGCGAAGTCGGCCAAAGTCATCTTGCGGTCGGGGCTGAGCAGGTCAGGGAGTGAAAAGGCCGGGGCGGGCCGGTCGGTCCGGTCGACCAG
>JASHVH010000481.1 GCA_030039575.1 Acidimicrobiales bacterium
CCACCACGGCGGGCCAACTGAGACGGCGGACCCCTCCAGCGGCAGCCCGGCTATCGGTGCCATACCGTACCTGGCCTCAGTGAAACTGGACAGCCGCACCGTGGACCTCTGCCCGGCCCTCGGCCGGCGGGGAGGGCGGGGCCACGACACGCGCCACTGCGATGCCGGGCCGGTGCAGGCCTCCAACTGAGCGAGGACTAACCGTCCTAGCTTTCAGGACAGGAGCGACAACCGCTAGTCGCTGTGGCTCCTGAACACACTGATGAGGTCGGCAGTGCTCGGAGCGTAGGCGGCGTGGAGGACCAATGACGCCGCCCCCAGGGCGGCGCCGTCGTTGGCCATGTCCGAAATGGCCACTTGCAAGGTATGGGTCTTCCGGGCAAGAGGGCGCGACATAAGGAACTCGGTAACTTTTTCCTTGTAAATGTCGGCCACATGCGTAACACCCTTCCCGCCGATGACCAACAACTCGACATCGAGCGCGTTGGCGATGGTGACGGCACAATCGGCAAGGTATTCGGCGGCTCTGTCGATTACCCGCCGGGCAACCGCATCGCCATCGACTGCCGCCAGGCAAATCGCGGTGTGGTCCACCAGTTCGGGGTCTTTGTGGTACAGCTTGGCCAGGGTGCTGGCCCGGCCCATAGCCAGTTCGGCGCGGACGTCTCGCGAGATGGCGCCCGGGCTGCACATGGCCTCCAGGCAGCCGCGGTTGCCGCAATAACAGGGGGTGCCGTTGGGTTCGACAACTATGTGGCCAAACTCGCCGGCGTTCAGTGACACACCTCGGTAAATATTGTTGGACAGGAACATTGCCCCGCCGATCCCGGTACCCATGTACAAAAAAGCGAAATCGGAAATACCACGCCCGTGCCCCGACCAGCGCTCACCGATGGCGGCGGCATTTGCGTCGTTATCGACGATCACGCTGAAACCGATGTCACGTTCCAGGAGGCGCTTAATCGGCACCTCCGTCCAGCAGTCATGCCGAGGGGGGGAGATCACTAGCCCTTGGCTTTGGTCTATGGGCCCCGGGCAGGCGGCACCGACACCGAGGACCCGGTCATCGGCTATGTCGAGTTCGGCCAGGTGCTTGTGGGCGAATTCGGCGGCCTCGGAAATGAGCGCTTCAGGCTCGAGCCGGGGAGAAATAGCGTGCCGCGAGTGGGCCAGCTTATGGCCGGTCATGTCCACTACCACCACCGAAACCTCGATGGGGTCGAAATGGATGCCTACGGCGTAGGCCGCCGTCGGGTTGATCCGCAAGGTTTTCCTGGGCTTACCCCCGGCCGACGGAGAGGAACCGCTCTCCTGGACGATCCCCTGCTCGATGAGCCGGCGGACGATGACCGAGACCGTTTGGGCGGTCAGGCCCGTTTGCTTGGCCAGCTCGACCCGGCTGATCCCGTCGGCGGCCTGTATCGAGCTCAGCACGACGTTGTAGTTGTAGCCGCCGATCTTGGGAAGGTTGGTACCACTGAACATTCGACCAGATACCTCTCAGCCACTGTAGGGCGACCATCTTACTAACTCAACCTGATGGTCTAAGTTCGGGCGGACCGGCGGGTCGCCCCCAGGTAATCACCGGCCCTGTGATGCCCGCGAGGGTGACAACCATTCGTCCGAAACGTTTGCTAGCATCCGGCTCCTCTGTGCGCTGGCTGGTGTTTCACTCCTGCTGTCCAAGGTGGACCACGGCGTTCTTCGTTGGCGCCTGCCTTGACACCTAAATCAGGTTGACTTAGTGTCGTCCCAACCGATGCGAGGGTAACCAGGGGGAACCACTGGTGGCGCACGGCCCAAAAGGAGGATCGTAATGCATCGTAAAATCGTCTTATCCGGTTTAGCCACGGCGGCCCTCGCCACTGGCGGCATCCTGACCGGGGTAGCCCCGGCGTCCGCCAGTTCCGGTGGGAGCATCTCCGTGGTCTACCAGGTCCAGGGTGGGACCGACGCCCTCACGACACTCGTCAATACCGCCAAGGCCGAGTTCCAAAAGCAATACCCAGGCTGGACTGTCAACCTCGAGCCGATCACGTCGCCCGCTGAGAACGAGTACTACACCAAGCTCGACCTCATGAACGGGTCGGCGTCGACGGCGCCCAACGTCATGTACGAGGACACCTTCCTGGTCAACAGCGACGTGGCCGCCGGCTACCTGTCGCCCCTGAACTCTTACCTCGCCAGCTGGTCAGGCTGGAAAGAGTTCTCGCCCGCTGCCCAGGCGGCCGCCCGGGGCGTCAACGGGAAGATCTACGGGGTGTCCATGGGGACGGACACCCGTGGCCTTTACTACAACAAGCAGATATTCGCCAAGGTCGGCCTGCCCGTCCCGTGGCATCCCACGACCTGGGCTCAGGTCCTGGCAGCCGCCGAGACCATCAAGGCCAAAGATCCCGGGGTCACCCCGATCAACGTCTACGGTGGTCTGGGAGAGGGCGAAGGGTCCACCATGCAGGGGTTCGAGATGTTCCTGTACGGGACCAACAACTGGCTCTGGGACTCCACCACCGCCAAGTGGGAAAAGGCTGGGGCCGGCTTCGAGTCTGCCCTCGGCGTCTACCAGCAGATCTACGTGAAGGACAACCTCGGTCCTAGTGTCCAGACGGCGCTCGGCAGCGAGACCTGGCAGACAGTGCAGCAGGGCCTGATGCCCGAAGGCAAGCTGGGGATCGACCTCGACGGGAGCTGGGTGACCAGCGACTACATATCCTCGGGGCCAAAGCCGTGGCCGCAGTACACGAGCGTGCTTGGGGTAGCGCCGATGCCGACCGAAAACGGTCAAGGGCCTGGGCATGTTAGCCTCTCTGGCGGCTGGCTGCTGTCGGTAGGTTCCCACGGCACTGCAGCGCAGAAGCAGGCGGCGTTCAACTACATCACCATTGCGTTGGACCAGAAGAACTCCCTTTGGTACGACATCCACGGCGGGCAGGTCGCCAGCCGTGAGGACGTGGCCTCGGCTCCGGCTTACAAGGACCAGGGCCCGCTGGTAGCCACGTTCTCCTCGTTCGTCCCCTTCACTCACTTCCGTCCGGCCTTCGCCGCCTACCCGAAGCTGTCGACTGAGATCCAGACGATTACGGGTGAGGTCATGACCGGGCAGGAGACCCCGGCCCAGGGTGTGGCTTCTTACAACAAGTACCTCGTCGCAACCGTCGGGGCGAGCAACGTCGAGAACGCACCGGCGTAAGCACACAAACCCAAACCATGGGCCGTGGGCGGTAAGTAAGTCGGGCCGTCCGGGTACCAGGAAAGCATGTACCCCTTGAACCGTGACCAAGCCCTCCACAACGGAGGGCTTGGTCTGTTTGTGGAGCGTTAGATGGCAGTCGCAATTCGCGGTAGGGAAATCAGCCCAGATCCCGCTCCCCTCCCCACCGCTCCCCTCCGTGCCCGGCACAAGAGGACGCCTATAGGGCGGTGGCTCGGGCCCATGTCACCCGCCCTCGCCCTCCTAATCCTGTTCTTCGCCGGCCCCGTCATATGGGGCTTCTATATAGCGTTTACCAACAAGGCGCTGACCGGGGTGGGGGCGGCTCACCCAAAGTGGGTCGGTCTGGCCAACTTCGAGAAAATGTTCTCGGACCCTCTCTTCATCCACTCGCTGGTCCTGACCGTTCTCTTCGTAGTGGGTTCGGCCGTCCTGGGCCAGAACACGCTGGGTTTCCTCATCGCCCTCCTCGAAAGAGGCCGGAAGGCCTGGGTCGTCTCCGCCCTCAACACGTTTAT
>JASHVH010000037.1 GCA_030039575.1 Acidimicrobiales bacterium
GTTGTCGTCGGCGCAATAGGGGGCCCGACCTGGCCGCCGCTCGGTGGCGAACTGAGCGTCCCATAAACGACGTTGAAAGAATCCGTGCTCGGGTCGTACTGGGTCGGGTACGCAATTATCTGGTCCGAATGGTTGACCATGTATATGGGGGAACTGGTGGCCGAGGCCGTGCCCGGCCCGGCGACCGCCAAGTCCGAGAACTGCACGGTCCCAAAATCGGCCAAGGTCTCGATGGAATTGCTAGAGGACAATGTGGGGGCTTCTTCGACCCACTCGGCGCTCGTGCCGGCGGCGGTGTAGGAGACGGGTAGCGTCCAACTCGTGTGCTGGGTCAGGTCGTCGACAGAAATTACCCATTTCCCTGGCTGGCTCTCGTTTATTTCGGCCGTGATGTGGTCGCCCGGGAACACGATGCCCAGTTCTACCGAGTCCTGCGGGAGGAGTTCGTACCAGGCGTAGAAGAGGCCGCCGGCTGCGGACCAGCTCTGGTCGGTGCCCGCCTGGATAAGGTCGCCGTGGCTTTTGATCCCGTCTATGCCGACCCAGGTGCTCGAGTCGCCGTAAACGTTCTGGTTGAGATCAGGGACCACCCAACTACCGGCCACTTCCGTGAACTGAGCCCCGGTGCCGGTGTCTTCGTAGCCGGCCCAGTTCGCCGAGGGGAGGGACTCTTTGACGCCCGCCGGGAGGCGGCCGGCCGATTGGGCCAGCGGGGCCGACTGAGGCCACGACGCCGGGACGGGCGTGCCTGCCGTGAAGGCCGGCGTAGGACGGTTGCCGTCGACCGCCCGTCCCACCTCGGAGCCGGCGGGACGGGCCGGTCCACCGGCCATCCGGACCGGGCCACTGGCCGGGACCAGGGCCGCGCTCGCCTGCGCAGAGAACGTGCCGGCAAAGCTCGGTACGCTCAGGCAGGCCGCGGCGGTGACCGTGGCGATGGCCCCGGCCGTGATCGCGACGGTCGTCAGGGTTCGCTGCCGGCGCGTAACCGAGGTCCTACCCTGCGGCCGCACTCCATGCATCCTAAAGGACCGCCGAAGCCCGGGTGGCGCGCTCGAGCCGGGTTCGGGATGGAGCCTTGGGCCCGGCGTCTTTTGTGCGGGGTGCCCGAAGGCGGTGGTCCCGCCCGCCGCCCGCCCACCATGTTGCCGTCGGCTCGGCAGCCAAGGCCGGGCTGTGGTAAGCATGACCCGACGTCGACCAGCGTCGCCGCCCGACCGCTCCCGGTGCCCCGCTGGCAGGGAGAGGAGCCCCGTGACCTGGGGCCCGAGGCCGGGCGGTGTCACCAGTGACAGGGAGGCCGAACAACCGCATGCTGAAGTTCACCAGGGGCTTCTCCGGCCACAATAAGGCGCCCCGGGACCCGCGCTTGCCGCCCGGACAGTACGACGTGGGCAAAGACTGGCCCGTCCTCACCGCCGAGGTAACGCCGAAGCTGGACACCGCGTCGTGGACCTTCAAAGTGGAGGGCCTGGTCGGCAAGCCGACGACCTGGAACTGGGACGAGATCCATGCCCTCGAGCCATCGGCGTTCAACGGGGACATCCACTGCGTGACCACCTGGTCCAAACTGGGGGTGAACTTCAGCGGCGTGTCGGTCGACACACTCCTGGCCGCTGCGGGCCCGTTGCCTTCTGCGACGCACGTGCTGGCCTTCTGCCACACGGGTTATACGACGAACTTGCCGCTCGCGGATGTGACCAACGGGCAGGCCTGGGTGGTATGGGACTATGAGGGCCAGCCACTGCCAACGGTGCATGGTGGCCCCGCCCGTCTGCTGGTACCGCACCTCTATTTCTGGAAGAGCGCCAAGTGGGTATCCGGCTTGCGGTTGCTCGACCACGATGAGCCGGGGTTCTGGGAGCGTAATGGTTACAACGACCACGGGGACCCCTGGCTCGAAGAGCGCTACCAGGGCGATTGACGGGACCGGTGAGCACGCCGGGTACACCCGGGGCTTCAGGCGCAGGCACCAAACGCAACCCGTGGCAAATGGCGACCGTCACCGGGATCCGGTCGGAAACGGCGCGGGCGAAGACGTTCCGTTTCGCCTTGCCTCAGCCGGCCGAGCGTCTCGCCGGCCAGCACTACGTGATCAGGCTGATGGCCCCGGACGGCTACACCGCCCAGCGTTCGTACTCGGTGGCCAACCCTCCCGACGGGTCCAACGAGATCGACCTGACCATCGAGCGCCTCGACGGCGGGGAGGTGTCGATGTTCATGCACGACGACGTGATGGTGGGCGACGAGCTCGAGTTGCGAGGACCTATCGGGCTTTATTTCGTATGGGGGGGGACGACGCCGGCCCTCCTGGTCGGCGGGGGCTCGGGCGTGGTCCCGCTGATGGCCATGTTGCGCCTGGCGCGAAAGCTCGGGCAGCCGGAACTGGTGCGCCTCGTCGTCTCCGTGCGTTCGCCCGCCGACCTGTACTACTCAGACGAGCTGCCCGGCCCGGAGAGCACCGTGGTCTACACCCGTTCGGCTCCTCCGGGCACTCAGCGGCCCGTTGGCCACCTGAACGGCGACGATCTAAAGCCGTGCCTGCGGCCCGGCGCGACGGCGTACGTCTGCGGTTCGAGCGGCTTCGCCGACGCCGCCAGCTACGTCCTGGTGGGGCTCGGCGTACCGACCGAGCAGGTCCGGGTGGAACGGTTCGGCGCCACTGGTTAACCGGCCGTTTTCTGCGTGGTCGCCAGGTGAATTGGCGGCTAGGTGCATGGCGGCCAGCTGCCTGCCCTAACTGACGGGCACCCCCATTTCGGCCAAGGCCTTCAGTTCTTTCTTCAGGTCGGCAATTTCGTCCCGCAGGCGGGCGGCGTACTCGAAGCGCAAGTCGGCGGCCGCATCGCGCATTTCCTCTTCGAGGGCGGAGATGAGCCGCGAAAGGTCGGCCTTCGGCATCCCCGCCAACTCGGAGCGGGCCCGGTCGTGGCGGCGGCTGCGGCGGTCGGCGCCAGGGACGGGTGCGGTGCCGGCGGCGGCGGAGCTGTCCCCCCGGCCCAGCATCACGAGGATGTCGCTGACCGCCCGGCGGACCGTCTGTGGGTTGATGCCGTGCTCGGCGTTGTACTCCTGCTGTAGCTGGCGCCGGCGGTGCGTCTCGGAGATGGCCCGGCGCATGGAGTCGGTCATCTCGTCGGCGTACATGATGACGGCACCATCGACGTTACGGGCGGCCCGCCCGATCGTCTGGATGAGCGACGTCTCCGAACGAAGGAAGCCCTCCTTGTCGGCGTCCAGGATCAGCACAAGCGAGACTTCCGGCAGGTCGATCCCCTCACGGAGCAAGTTGATGCCCACGAGCACGTCGAACTCGCCCAGCCGGAGGTCCCTCAGGATCTCGATGCGCTCGAGCGTCTCCACGTTGGAGTGCAAGTACCGGACCTTGAGCCCCTGCTCCAGCAGGTAGTCAGTGAGGTCCTCGGCCATCTTCTTGGTCAGGGTGGTGACCAGCACCCGGTCGCCGGCGGCCGTACGCTTGGCCACCTCGGCCATGAGGTCGTCTATCTGGCCCTTGGTCGGCCGGACCACCACCTCGGGGTCGATCAAGCCCGTAGGCCGGACGATCTGCTCTACGACCTGGTTGGAAACGGAGATCTCGTACGCCGCCGGCGTCGCCGACATGAAAATGCACTGGTTTACCCGCTCGAGCAGCTCCTCATAACGGAGCGGCCTGTTGTCCGCCGCTGAAGGGAGGCGGAAACCGTGCTCGATGAGCGTTTCCTTGCGGGAACGGTCGCCGTGGTACTGGCCGTGCAATTGCGGCACCGCCACATGCGACTCGTCGATCACCAGCAGGTAGTCCTTGGGGAAGAAATCGAGCAAAGTATGCGGGGCCTGGCCGGGGGCGCGCCCGTCGATATGGCGGCTATAGTTTTCGATCCCCGAACAACTGCCCACCTCCGCCAGCATTTCCAGGTCGTACGTGGTCCGCATCCGCAGCCGTTGGGCTTCGAGCAACTTGCCGTTTTTCTCGAAGTAATCGAGCCGCTCCTGGAGCTCGACCTCGATGCCCTCGATGGCGCGGCGCATGCGCTCGGTTCCCGCCACGTAGTGAGTGGCAGGGAACACGACGACCTCGTCTACCTCGCCCAAGAGCTCGCCGGTAACGGGGTCGACGCGCGAGATCCTCTCTATTTCGTCCCCGAACAACTCGACCCGCAATATGTGCTCTTCATAAGCGGGGTGGACCTCTATCGTGTCCCCGCGTACCCGGAACTTGCCCCGGACGAGGTTCTGGTCGTTGCGGTCGTACTGCATGTCGACGAGCCGGCCGAGGATGGCGCGCTGGTCGTACTCATGGCCGACCGCCAGTGCCAGGATCTGCTGAGAGTACTCCTCGGGAGAACCCAGGCCGTAAATACAAGAAACAGAGGCCACGACAATTACGTCGCGCCGGGTCAGCAAGGCGGAGGTGGCCGAATGGCGCAGCCGGTCGATCTCGTCGTTGATCGAGCTGTCTTTTTCGATATACGTATCGCTCGAGGGGATGTACGCCTCGGGCTGGTAATAGTCGTAATAACTTACGAAGTACTCGACCCGGTTATCAGGGAACACTTCCCGCATTTCATTGGCGAACTGAGCGGCGAGCGACTTGTTGGGCTCGATCACCAGGGTGGGCCGCTGGACCTGCTCGATCGTCCAGGCGATGGTGGCGCTCTTGCCGCTACCGGTAATGCCGAGGAGGGTCTGGAAGCGGTCGCCGCGCTGGACGCCCTCGCTCAGGGCCGCTATGGCCTGCGGCTGGTCGCCCGCGGGGGCCCACTCGGACACAACTCTGAAAGGAGGCACGTTCGCATCGTACCGGGGGGGTGTGACGTGGCTACGGGAGGTGCCCGCCCTCGAGCCGAGCCCAAAGGTCATCGACGGCGCGCTCGAGTTGCGCCTCGTCGCCGTCGTTCACGATGACCCAGTCTGCGGCCGCCCGCCGTTCGGCCACGGTCGGTTGGGCGGCCATGCGGGCCCGCACGTCTTCTTCCGCCATACCCCTCTTGAGCGCCCGCTCGATGGCCAAGTCCTCGGGGGTGTCGACCAGGACGACGGCGTCCAGGTCGTACTGAGGCCGGCGCCGCCCGCTGAGGAGGGGTAGCTCGATCACCACGACCCGGGCTCCCAGTGACGAAAGCTGCTTCACGATCTCCTCGTGCACCAGCGGGTGGGTGATCGCTTCCAGCGCCCGCAGCTCTTGCGGGTCGGCGAAAACGACGGCGGCCAGGGCCCGGCGGTCGATGTGGCCGTCCGGGCCGGCCGCCTTCGGGCCGAAGCGGGCGAGCACCGCCCGCTCGCCGGCGCTACCCGGTTCGACAACTTGCCGGGCCACCTGGTCGGCGTCGATCACGGCTGCTCCTCTGGCGGCAAGGGCCTGCCCGACCGTCGACTTGCCCGAGCCCAGGCCGCCCGTGAGGCCGATCCGCATAATTTCGTAACCTAGGGCCGGTCTGGACGTCGCTAGCTACGGGTCTGGGGGCAATCGGGCATCCTGGTTGCGTTCCCGGGCACGTTTTGCCTGCGAGCGCACCCAGTTGGCGGTAATGCACCGAAAAGGGGAAGAGGGTGACATCGTGGCCGGCCGGGGAAGGGGACGGGCGGGTCGCCTGCCGGTTCCGCCTCTCCCGGCCGGCGCGCTCCACTGGCTCCACGTTGTGTGCCTCCAATCGATGGGAGGCCCTTCGTTACGCTGGGACCATGCCTCTCGACCCCGAGCAGCTCGAGGAGGCGGCCAAACGCCACCTCTGGATGCACTTCACCCGCATGGCCGACTACGCCACCCACGACATCCCGGTGATCGTGAGGGGGGAGGGCCCGTGGGTGTGGGATGTCAAGGGTAAGCGCTACCTGGACGGGCTGTCCGGGCTGTTCGTCGTCCAGGTAGGGCACGGGCGCCAGGAGCTGGCCGGCGCTGCCGCCCGGCAGGCCGCGCAACTGGCCTACTTCCCCATTTGGGGCTATGCCCACCCGACCGCCATAGAGTTGGCGGAGCGGATCTCCGAACTGGCGCCGGGGGACATAAACCGGGTGTTTTTCACCAGCGGAGGCAGCGAGGCGGTGGAGTCGGCGTGGAAGCTGGCCCGGCAATATTTCAAGGTCATCGGCCAGCCGCAGCGGACCAAGGCCATTTCGAGAGAGATCTCATATCACGGCACGACCATGGGAGCCCTTTCCATAACCGGTTACGAAGCCATCAGGGAACCTTTCGAACCGCTTGTCCCCGGCACCTCCCGGGTCCCCAACACCGACTTCTACCGTGCCCCGGTGCACGGCGACGACCTGGAGGCGTTCGGGCTCTGGGCGGCGGACAAGGTCGCCGAACGCATAGAGCAAGAGGGCCCCGAGACCGTGGCGGCGGTTTTCCTCGAACCCGTCCAGAACGCCGGCGGCTGCCTCGTACCCCCGCCGGGGTACTTTGCCCGGGTACGGGAGATCTGTGACCGGTACGGGGTGCTGCTGGTCTCCGACGAGGTGATATGCGCCTTCGGACGGCTGGGGCACTGGTTCGGGTCCGAGAGGTACGGCTACCAGCCCGACATGATCACCGTGGCCAAGGGGCTGACCTCGGGTTACGCGCCCATGGGTGCCCTCTTGGCCAGCGACCGGCTCATCGAGCCCTTCCTGCACGGCCGGACGTCGTTCGCTCACGGCATCACCTTCGGCGGCCATCCCGTGTCCTCGGCCGTGGCCATGGCCAACCTCGACATCTTCGAGGACGAGAAGCTCCTGGCCCACGTCCGCTCCAACGAGGAAGCCTTCCGCTCGTCGTTGCGTACCCTCGAGGACCTGCCGATTGTCGGCGACGTGCGGGGCGACGGCTACTTCTACGGGGTGGAACTGGTGAAGGACAAGGCCACTCGGGGGACCTTCAACCACGAGGAGGCCGAGCGGCTCCTACGGGGGTTCCTGTCCCCGGCCCTCTTCGAGGCCGGGCTGGTTTGCCGGGCCGACGACCGGGGCGACCCCGTGGTGCAGTTCGCGCCTCCGCTCACTTGCGAGCAGGAGCACTTCGACATCATCGTGCAAGTGCTGCGGGACGTGCTCAGCCGGGCCGCGGCTCTCATCTGAGCCGCCGGCCCCGGCCAAGGGACCGCCAGAGGGCCGCTGGCGCTCTTTTCACGGCCGGGCCATGTTGCTTGGCCTCCGGGAGCGGCAGTTGTCCCTCAGGCAGTACCTAACTGGCGGGGGCGGCCTCGGGCTCTTCCTGGCCGCCAGGCTCTCCCGTGGTGGAAATGCCCGTTTCGCTTGGGGTCGTCCCAGCGTGCCCCACGCCAGTTTCATCCAGGCCGGCGTCGTCGAGGCCGGCCTCCCCCATAGTTGTGCCCCCGGCTTCGCCACCGTTGTCGAGGCTCGTCCCGGCACCGGCGGCCACCGAGCCTATGGTGTCGCTCGGGGCGGCGTCGCTTGCCACCGTGTCGCTCGCGTCCGGGCCGCCGGGCTCCTGCGCCTGGGCCTGCTCCTCCAGGTAGCCGGCCCACGCCGCCTGGGCTTCCGATTCGGGCTCGAACGCGGTATAGCCCGCACCTATGTAGTTGCCGTGCTCGTCGTAGGCGTGCTCCCCGAACGCCTCGCGGTACTCGGCAGCCACCTCACCGCCCTCTGCGGCTTGCTTGATCGACAGGCTGATGCGGCGGCGGGCCAGGTCGATGTCGATGATCTTGACCCAGAGCTCTTCGCCGGGGCTGACGACCTGGTCGGGCTGGTCGACGTGGTGGACAGCCATTTCCGAGATGTGTACCAGGCCTTCGATGCCGTCGCCCACCTGGACGAAGGCGCCGAACGGCACCAGCTTGGTGACCCGGCCGTACACGAGCTCGCCCACCCGGTGGGCATTGGCGAACTCCTGCCACGGGTCCGCCTGCGTCGCCTTCAGGGAGAGGCTGATGCGCTCCCGGTCGAGGTCGACGTCGAGGACGCGCACCGTGACGTGGTCCCCGACCGCGACGACCTGGCCGGGGTGGTCGACGTGCTTCCAGGAAAGTTCGGAAACGTGGATCAACCCGTCCATGCCGCCGAGGTCGACGAAGGCGCCGAAGTTGACCACCGAGGAAACGACACCCTTTCGTACCTCGCCCGGTTTCAAGTTCGTCAGGAACTCGTCTCGCTGCGAGCGCTGCGCCTCTTCCAGGTAAGCCCGGCGTGACAGCACCACGTTGTTGCGGTTTTTGTCGAGCTCGATGATTTTGGCTTCCAGCTCTCTGCCCACATACGGCTGCAGGTCACGGACCCGGCGCAGCTCCACGAGGGAGGCGGGCAGGAACCCACGCAGCCCGATATCCAGGATCAGGCCGCCCTTCACCACCTCGATCACCGGCCCGCGCACGGTCCCGTTGCGCTCCTTGACCGACTCGATCGTCCCCCACGCCCGCTCGTACTGGGCGCGCTTCTTCGACAGGACGAGCCGGCCTTCCTTGTCCTCCTTCTGCAGGACGAGCGCCTCGATCTTGT
>JASHVH010000004.1 GCA_030039575.1 Acidimicrobiales bacterium
AACTCGACCACGACGTCGATGCGAGAGGCGGGGTCGTTGGCGAGTGCGAGCAGCGCGTGCTCGACGATCCGGTATCCCGATAACTCGACTCCCGGAGGGAGCAGGCACGGGTCACCCTCCGTCCTTAGCCGGGCATCGGCTCTGGTAATGGCGCCAAGGAGCCGGTCTAGCTGGGAAAGTACTGGCTGTGGCCGTACCGGCGCGTCGTCGCGTAGGTTGCCGACCACGTTACGCATGTGGAACAAGGCGGCTCGCCCCATGTCCTGGATGTCTTTGAAAGCTTGCCGCGCTCCCTCCGGCCGCGACGACAACTCGTCCTGGCCCACCTTGGCGATGGCCGCGATTTGGCCTACCTGTTCGTGAAGGTACGAGTCAAACTCGCTGGCAACGCTGGCACGGTCCGCTTCTACCACCAGCCGGGCGTTGCGCTCTCGTTGCTCTCGCAGCTCCTCGTTGCGAGCACGGAGATTGGCGACCGCCTCATTTCTTTGGCGAAGCACTAAGCCCGCAATGGCGAACCCGATCGCGATAGGCAGCATGAGCACGAGGATGGCGATGGCGTTGAAAGCGGCCGGATCACCGGCAGCGGCTTTGGCGCTGGCCAACTGCGGGTCGGAGTAGCCCTGGCACAATATGTTCACCGCCAGTAGCGCCAGAGCGCCAACCGCTCTACGTCGGTTGCACCGCAGGCCGATGGCGAAAGCTACAAAGAACACCGCCGGTAGCGCAGCCCCGCAGCGCACCAGGTGCCCGACCAATAGGGAGTTGACGAGCGCTCCGAAGGCGACCGCCGCCGCTGCCAGCAGCGGGGCACGGCGGGCGAACACCACCGGCGCCGTCATCAGCAGGACGGCGGTGCACCCGAGGACATCTCCATGGGGGTTGTGCGCATTGACGAGGCCGGCGGCTAAAGCTACGCCGAACGCGCTCAACCCCAGCCCTAGTGCAAGGTCGCCGAGGCCCACGTCGGAAAAGCCGAAAACGCGGTGTGTCAGCAACCGTGTCGCAACCCGACGTGCCACAAAGTTCCTCTCTCGGCGTTAGACATAGTGTGACCGTCTGCTCACGTGATATCAATGCCGGTCGGCGCGCTCGGGCCCCTCTGGCGCAGAACGGCCTCTCAGGAAGCGCCCGCCCGCCGTCGGGACGCCAGTCGACGGCTTGGTTTCGCCGTCTCTCACGCCCGTTGCAGCCTGATGACGACGTCGCTGTTGCTGGTTTGGGCGCTGGGGTCAAGTTGGACCACCTCGATAGTTCCGGTTACTCCTTGGAACGCCCCGGTGCCCCCGGTTACCTGGAAAGTCGAGGTCGCTGTGCTGGCCGAGACGTGCCCAAGGTCGGCCTGGGCCAGGATCATCGAGCCTCCGATGGCGACTTGGGCGTGGCACACCGGGTTCCCTTTGTTGTCCAATACGCACAGCTCGTGGTCTGAGGCCGTCCAGTTTGCCGCGTGGTGGAGGTGGTTCCCCACATAGTCAAGGTTCGTGCCTTCGATTGAATCGCCCGGACCGGGTGGGTTCTCTTCTGAGGGATTAAACGGCTTCCCCGTTGTCGTCAGGAAAACTTGGCTTTCGAACTTCGAGAAATAGTGGAGGACTTGCTGAGTGTCATGCTGCGCCGCGGAGGCGGTGGCGGCTGCGAATGGCGAGCCGAGGGCCATGAGCGCCGTTGACGCGGCCAGAAGGCTACAGCGAAAGCTGAACCCTTTGCGTCGGTTCGGGCGTGCTGAGGTGTTCGGGACATTAATGGACATCTAAACCTCCATCCGGGGTGGCTGCGGTAAAGCTCTGATACCGAAGTTTGCCGAAGACGGACGTCCGCGTCGTCCCCCGCACGGAGGAACTTGGTGTAGGGGCACGTCCGTCTTGAGGGGGACTCTCCATTCCAAGCCCGCAAGGTCAGGGCGAAGGGCTGTGTGGAGCCTTACTCGTTGGTGGCCACCGGAGACGGCCCAGTGACCGCCAATGGGAGCGGCGAGCAACCGACCGCGTACCGTGGTCACCTCCATAGACGTCGCTTCGAGGTCACCCGTCCCGGCCGATTTCGCGCGCCCGACGACGCCTTGCTTCCAAAGACGCCGTCATTCTGGGTCACCTGAAGTCCAGGGTGCTTACGAGACATGGTCGCTTCTCGGGTTCATCGTGTTGCCGTTGAGCGTTCGTTTACTGTTTAGGGATGCCCGCTAGGCACGGGTCACGTACACAGCGTCGCCGGAGACGGATCACCGCGTCGGCGTCGGTAGCCCTGGTCGTCGGGACGGCACTCGCCATCATGGTTGCGAACGGATCCTCACCCCCTCGTTCGCTCACCCCGTCCGTAACCCGTCGCGTAGGCGTCCACCTAGTCCGGAACGCGCTTTCGGCTACGACCTCGACAACCAACCCCAACGAGGTGACGGGCCTGTTCGTCACCGCCGCCATCGACGACTACCTACAAACCCAACTAAGTGACATCAACGCCGCCGTCTACGACCTTGACACGGGCCAGTTGTCGCAGTACCGGCCAGGTGCTCTTGAGTACACGGCCAGCATTGTCAAGGTCGACATCCTGGCCACGCTGCTGCACCAAGCTGAGCAACGGGGGAGCCCAATAAACGGCGACGAGCAGGACCTGGCCACCACGATGATTGAGAACAGT
>JASHVH010000482.1 GCA_030039575.1 Acidimicrobiales bacterium
CCCTCCACTTGTAGGGGTGCCCGCGACAGTCAGGAGGTACATGGAGGGGCCGGTGAGGGTGTTGGCGTTCCACACCTGGACAACCAGTTTGTCGCCCGGGTTGACCACCCAGCCGTCATCACCGTAGGCCGGCCCGAACGAGTAGAACGTGATGGACGTATTGGTCCACGTCGAGACGGTACAGGTGACGACGTTGGGCACATAGCCGTTGATGGCGTCGGTGTGACCCGCGCACGCGTTCCACCATGTCTGGGGGATCTTGCCTGCCTCTTCCAGTTCTTTGAGCGTGCCGTTCGGGCCGAGGTCGGTGACCCGGAAATGCCGGCTGTCACTGCGCATGTAGGCGCCGCCGGTACCGAAGCAGCTCCCTGTGATGGACACGTCAGGCGTCTTGCCCGGCCGGAACTGGCCGACATGGGCGATGACGGGTTGGCACGACGCGGTGGCCGGCACCAGTGCGGCGGCCCTGGCCGTCGCCCCTGCCGGGAGCAAGCTCAACATGAGGACCAGTGGCATGGCTGCCCCCATCGGCACCATTGCCAAGCGGCGCCGCCAATCGCGTCGCCCCATCGGCTGACCGGTCGCCCCGCGCATTCCCATTATCAACATGACGTTTCCCCTGTCCACTGGCTGTCGCTCTGTCGCTCTTGTTTGAGTGGCCCGTGCCGTCCCTGGCCCGGTGGGGCGGCCCAGAGGCCCGGGACGGCGGTGTCCCCGGCAGAGAGCAGCCCAGCGCCAGGGTGCCCGGGTACCGTCACACCAACGTCACACCAGTGGGAAAAGCGTGCTGCTGTGCACGTTTTCTCACTAAACCCCGGACGCGGCCCGCCCCGGGCGGGGACCAGTGCGGTCACCCACCCGGGGCGGTGCTTAGTGAAAGAGCAGAGCTCGCCTCAGAGGCTCAGGACGCCAGCGGGAGGTCCGCCCCGGTGGCGGCCTCGTCGCCGTCCCTGGCGATGGCCACCTCCAGGACCTGGTCGATCGTCTCGGCCAGGGTGAAGGTCATCTTCGAGCGCACCTCTTCAGGGACGTCCTCCAGGTCTGGGCCGTTGCGGGCGGGCAGGACCACTTCCTTCAGCCCGGCCCGGTAAGCGGCCAGCACCTTTTGCTTGACCCCTCCGATGGGCAGGACCCGGCCTTGAAGGGTGACCTCACCCGTCATCCCCACCACCGGCCGCACCGGACGGTCGCGCAGGAGGCTGACCAATGCGGAGACCATCGTGACGCCGGCGGACGGCCCGTCCTTGGGCACTGCGCCGGCCGGGACGTGCAGGTGGAACCGCTTACCCCGGAACGCCTCGTCGTCGATGCCGAGCTCCTTCGCATGTGAACGGACATGCGAGAGGGCGATCTCGGCCGACTCCTTCATGACGTCGCCGAGCTGACCTGTAAGGGTCAAACCCTCCGGGCCGTCCATGGCCGTCGCCTCGATGAAAAGCACGTCGCCCCCCACTCCGGTCACGGCCAGGCCTGTGGCTACGCCGGGAACGCTGGTGCGGTCGGCCGCTTCGAAGAAGAACCTCGGCCGGCCGAGCCACGTGGGCACGTCGGACGCGTCCACCACCACAGGGGCTGTTGCCGAACCCGAGGCCAGCTTGGTGGCCACCTTGCGCAGCAACCGGCCCAGCTCGCGTTCGAGGTTCCGCACCCCGGCTTCCCGGGTGTAGTCGGCCGACACGGCTCGCAGCGCGTCATCGGACACCTCGACCTCGTCCGGCCGCAGCGCGGCCCGCTCCAGCTGGCGGGGGAGGAGGTGGTGACGAGCGATGGCCAGTTTCTCTTCTTCGGTGTAGCCGTCGATCCGGATGACCTCCATCCGGTCCAGCAACGGGCCCGGGATGGTCTCGGTCACGTTGGCCGTGGCAATGAACAGCACCTTCGACAGGTCCAGTTCGACCTCGAGGTAGTGGTCCCGGAACGTGTGGTTCTGGGCCGGGTCCAGGACCTCGAGCAGGGCGGACGAGGGGTCGCCACGGTAATCGGCCCCGACCTTGTCCACCTCGTCGAGGACGATCACCGGGTTCATGGTCCCAGCCTCGCGTAGCGCCCGCGCCAGGCGACCGGGCTGGGCCCCGACGTAGGTCCGCCGGTGCCCACGCACTTCGGCTTCGTCGTGCACCCCGCCGAGCGAGACGCGCACAAACTTGCGCCCGAGAGCGCGTGCGACGGACTCTCCGAGGGAGGTCTTGCCCACGCCTGGCGGCCCGATCAGGGCCAACGTAGCGCCGGCACCGCGGCCGCCTACGGGCACGAGCCCGCGCTCGGCCTGCAGCGCCCGCACGGCCAGGTGCTCCAGGATCCGCTCCTTGACGTCTTTCAGCCCGTCGTGGTCCTCGTCAAGGACGCGCGCCGCCTCGTTCACGTCCAGGCGGTCTTCTGAGGTAACGCCCCACGGGATCTCGAGCACCGTGTCGATGTAGGTCCGGGCCCACCCCTGCTCGGGGCTCTGCTCGCTCATGCGCTCGAGCCTGGTGAGCTCGCGTTCGAGGGCGGTACGGACGGCCTCGGGCAGGTCCCGTTCGGCGATAACAGAACGGTAGTGCTCGGGGGTGCCATCGTCTGCGGTGCCCTCGAGCTCGCCCAGCTCTTTGCGAATGGCTTCGAGCTGACGGCGCAGGAGGAACTCGCGTTGGGTCTTCTCCATGCCCTCCTCGACGCTGCTCTTGATCTGCTGGCGCAACGTCACGTCCGCCAGGGTGTCCCTGGCCCACCCGAGGACCAGCCGCAGCCGTTCCTCGACGTTGACGGTCTCGAGCACCTGCACCTTTTGGGCCAGGGTGAGGTCCGGCGAATAACCGGCCAGGTCAGCTACCTGTGAGGGCTCCGTGACGTCCCGTAGCCGCTCCGCGATCTGACGGGCGCCTCGCGACAGGAGGATGTTCTCCAGCACGGCCCGGTACTCACGGGCCAGCTCCGTCAAGCCTTCGGTCGCCGGGCCCTCATTTACCGGGTCGACCTGCACCCACAGGGCCTGTCCGGTCCCGGGGACACCGGTGCCAATCGCACCCCGTCCCAGACCGCGCACCACCATGGCGGGCGGTCCTCCGGGGAGCTCGCCCCGCTCGACGATCTCGGCCACCACGCCAACCGACGCGTACCGGCCCTCGATGCGAGGCACCAACACCAGGCGTCCTCCGGCCGAACCCGCGGCTTCGGCCGCCACCCTTGCTTCCTCGGTCTCGAGGGCCATGGTGAAGACCATCCCCGGCAGGATGACACCTGAGGTCAACGGCAGCAGGGGCAGGGTCTGGGTCATCTGAGGCATTTCCTTGTCTCCGATCTAGCGACGTCATATCGACGTCCTTCAATATGTAAGTGTAACGGCAGTAGGGCCCGATTCCTTCCCGGGACAGCGCTCCCTCCGGCGCCGTGGGGCGGGCATAACCGCCTGGCAGGCACTTCACCGCCGAACGGCCTGCCAAGTCCAGTGGGAACAACACCTGGCCGGCGCGTTTGCTTCCCGGTGCCCGGTCCCGCGGCAGCAGGCCCCACAGGCGCGTCGGCACCTGTAACCCGCGGGCGACCAGGGCGTCTTGGGCAGTACAAGCTCGACCGGGAGGCAGCATGAAATTGACCGGGAAGTTCTGGGGCAGCTCGACCGGCGGCGAGCGCCACCGCGGGTGCTTGCGCAGCGCGCCAGCTGGTCCCACCTCGGCTCTTCCCCAATGAGCATCCAGAGCACCGGGCACGGCAGCCAGGTCACCACAACAGTGCTCCGCAGCCTCCTCCCCGCCGCTCACTTCCGGGCCCTCACGTTGAACGTCCACCGCTCCGGCCGGTCGGACGTCCTCGAGGTGGCGGGGAGCTGGGCGGGTGCCGCCAGAACGGAGACCCGACCGGCCGGGGGGCTGATGGCACGGCCCGTGACCACGGCCACTGTGGCCTGGGGTGGTCCTGCAGGGCCGTCGTGTGGTGGCTCACCATCTCCAAGTGGTGGCGGGGGCCGAACTGTCCAAGCCCAAAGTGCCCAAGCTGGCGCTCAAGTGGTCCGTGAAAGGCTTGCCGAAGGGGAGCTACCAGGTGATAGGGAGCATCGTGGTCTCCACCACGGTGCCGGGTTCGGACGCAGCCGCCACCGTCTCCCGGGCGACCGGCGCCAAGCTCGTCGTGAGTTGATGTACCAGGACTGCCGGTGCTGGGGGGTCAGGTCACATCTGCGAGCAGGGTGGTCCTGGCCGCCACCAGCGACAGGGCGGCACAGAAGCCGGCCACCAGTAACGCGGCGGCCACGAACGGCAGGGGAGCCCCTCCCGAGAGGTCGTGAGCGGGCCCAAAGGCGGCACCCCCGAGCGTGGCCCCGCCCATCGTCGTGGCCGCCGTGTAAGGCAGGTAGGGACGGACAGAGGTGAACAGCCCGCCGATGACGGACTCGACCACCACGCCCCAAACGAAGACACCGATGACCCCGGCCAGCTGAGACCGGACCAGCGACCCCAGGGCCACCCCCACGCTGCCCAGCAGGGCGGCGCCCACGGCCGCGCCGGCGCCATGCCCGACGAGGGTGGCGGCCCCAAGGCCAATGTGGTCTCCCTGGCCGGCCGCGAAGGCGAGCCCCACCCCGGTGGCGACGAGGCTGCTCACCAGGCCGAAGATGGCGCCGGCGGCCGCCGTTGCCAGAGCCTTGGCCGTCAGCACCCGGGCCCTGTCCGGGCTGGCCAGGTACGTGAACGTGGCCGTGTTGTGGCGGAACTCGCCACTGGCCACGATGACGCCCAGCACGGCCGAGAGCAGCATCGAGAAACCGGTGACAGTGGTGACGGTAGTGAGCCCCGCTGCGGAGGATAGGGGGGCCACGCCGCTCGACCCGTTCCCGGCCCGAGCCGCCTCGAGCGTGGCGAAGATGGCCGTCAGTGCCACCGACAGGGCGAGCATGCCGTAGGTAACGCGAGCCGTGCGCAACTTCCGCACTTCGGCGCGGACAAGGCGGGTCACGGGGCCACCTCCTCCCTGGCGCCGGCCGCCGTCAGCCGCAAGAAGATGTCTTCGAGGTCGGCTGCTTCGGTGGCGGTCTCAAACAGCGGTATCCCTCGCTCGGCGGCCAGGGTCCCGACCTCCTCACCGGTGGCGCCGGCGATCTCCAGCTGGTCGGGGCCGATGAGCTGGGCGCGGGCGCCCTCGGCCACCAGGGCGTCCCGAAGCTCTTCGGCTCGGGGGGTACGGGCCCGGATGACGCCATTCGCGGCCGAGGTCAGCTCGGCCAGGGACGAATGGGCGAGCAGCCGGCCGTGGTCCAGGATGACCACGCTGTCGACGGTCTGAGCCACCTCGGCCAGGATGTGGCTGGAGACCAGGACGGTCCTGCCCTCTGACGCCAGGCCCTGGAGCATCCGGCGGAGCCAGTGGACACCCTCGGGGTCGAGCCCGTTGGCCGGTTCGTCCAGTATCAGGACCTCCGGGTCGCACAACAAGGCGGTGGCGAGCCCGAGCCGCTGGCGCATACCGAGCGAGAACTTGCCTACCCGGCGGTCCGCCGCCTCGGTCAACCCGACCAGTTCGAGGGCGCGGTCGACCCGGGCCGGGCTCACCTGACCCAAGAGCGCCTCAATGCGCAGGTGGTTGCGGGCGGTGCGCCCCGGGTAGGCCCCTGAAGCCTCGAGCACTGCCCCCACGACGTGCAGTGGGTTTTTCAGTTCGCGGTACGGGCGACCGTTGATGGTGGCCCGGCCCGCGCTCGGCGCTACGAGGCCGAGCAGCATTCGCAACGTCGTCGTCTTACCCGCCCCGTTCGGGCCGAGGAAGCCGACCACGCGGCCTCGTTCTACGGTGAAGCTGAGCCGGTCTACGGCAACCAGGTCCCCAAAGCGTTTGGTCACGCCGTCGAACTCGATCACCGCCATGACCGGCCCCCGTCAGGCACCGTCGAGGGGCTACCGGCGCCCTCTACACGGTCTTCGGTGTGGTGTCGGGCGCGCCGGTTTTCCCGTGACCGCGCCCTGGTCGTGTTTGTTCGCATGAGTCATCGTCACCCGCCGCCGGTTCGGTGTCGTCCGGCGCGCTACGGCAATCTCCCTCCGCCGCTGGTCGCACGCACGTCCCCCGGCGTACGCTGTGGGGCGCATTAGAGAAGCCGCCCGGCACCCGACGTAGCGGCATGGTGGTCCCGGTACCTTGGGGCGCCATGGGCGACGTGGCCGGAAGCAGCCCCATAGCGCGCCGTTCCGGTTGGAAATGGGGACGGCTGCCGTGGGGTCTCTCGTGGCGGCAGGACGTGGCCGTGCCTGTCGCTGTGGGCGTGGTCCAGGTCGCCGCCGGTATCGGTGCCGCCTGGCACAATCAGGGCCACCAGGTCGACCTCAGCCCCGTTCACTGGGTGCTGCTCCTGGTCGGACCGGTGGCGTTGTTGGCCCGCCGGCGCCATCCCGTGGCGGTGCTATGGATAACCTTTGCCGCCACTCTCGGCTCCTCCGGGGAGTGGGGCGTGTACCTGAGCCTCATCGTGGCCTTTTTCTACGCGGCCACCAACGGGCACCGGCGCGCCGCCTGGGCCTCCATAGCAGTGGGCTACGTCAGCTCCAACTGGATCGGGCCCCTCCTGTACGGCAAGCCGGTGGCCTCGCTCGACCAGGCTCTGCTCCTGGCCGCCTGGCTACTGGTCCTGGTGGTGGTGGCCGAGTTCCGGCGGGTGCACCGGGAGGAGCTGGCCAGAGCGCAGGCCGCTCGGGAGCTCGAGGACCAGCGCCGGGCGGGCGAGGAGCGGTTGCGCATTGCCCGTGACCTGCACGATGTCATCGGGCACAACATGTCCCTTATCAACGTCCAGGCCGGGGTGGGGCTCGACTTGATGGACACCCAGCCCGAACAGGCCCGCGCCTCTCTGGCCGCCATCAAGACGGTCTCCAAAGAAGCACTCGAGGAACTGCGCACCATGCTCGTGGCGCTCAGGCAGGTGGGCGACGATGTACCACGGGGCCCTGCGCCGGGCCTGGACCGGTTGCCCGAACTGCTGGACCTGACCCGAGCCGCGGGGCTGCCGGTGACAATGGAAGTCGCCGGGCCACCGCGCCCCGTCCCCGCCTCCGTAGCCGTCGCCGCTTACCGGATCGTCCAGGAGTCCCTGACCAACGTCGCCCGGCACGCCGCCGGCGCCGGCGCCACGGTGCGGTTGTCCTACCAGGGTGACCGCCTCGTCATCGACGTCCTGGACGATGGGCGGGGGACGCCGGGGAACGGCAAGCGCGTCCCCGGGAGCGGGACCGGGATCGCCGGAATGCGGGAACGGGCCGCCACCGTAGGCGGCCAACTCGAGGCGGGCCCCCGCCCCGGCGGAGGGTTCGCAGTGACGGCCAGCCTCCCCTTCGGAGGAGCAGGTTGATCCGGGTGCTGGTCGCCGACGACCAGGCCCTGGTCCGGGGCGGGTTCAAGGCGCTCCTCGACGCCAGGGACGACATCGAGGTGGTGGGGGAGGCGGCCGACGGGGCCGAAGCCGTCTCATTGGCCAAAACCCTGCTGCCCGACGTGGTCCTGATGGACATCCGCATGCCTGGCTCGGACGGCCTCGAGGCCACCCGCCAGATCACGGCCGAGCCCCGTCTGGCCGGCGTCCGCATCGTCATCCTCACCACCTTCGAGCTCGATGAGTACCTCTTCGAGGCCCTTCGCTCCGGGGCGAGCGGCTTCCTGGTCAAGGACACCGAACCGGTGGAGCTCGTCAATGCCGTCCGGGTGGTGGCGGACGGGGGCTCGCTCATCTCCCCGGGGATGACGAAGCGCCTCATCGCCGAGTTCGCCTCCCGCTCCAAAGAGCCCCGCCCGGCCAACCAACTGGGGGCCCTAACCGACCGCGAGCGCGAGGTGATGGCCCTCGTGGCCGGTGGCCTCAGCAATGAGGAGATCGCCGAGCGGCTGTACATGAGCCCGGCTACGGCCCGGACGCACGTAAGCCGGGCCATGACCAAGCTGGGTGCCCGCGACCGGGCCCAGCTCGTCGTAATTGCTTACGAAACGGGGCTGGCCCGGCCGGGCTGGCTCGCCTGACCGGGCCTGCGCTGGGCTGCCTGCGGCGACCATCAACTGCCGCCGCCGGCCGTTGTGGTTTCATTTCATCAAGCACCACGGCGCCCGGAGGGAGTTACCGGAAATGAGGTGGAGCCTCGATTGACCGACGTGCCCGAACCGCCGGCCCCCCAGGAGGAACCGGACGTCCGCTTCACGTACGCCAACGAGCGCACGTTCCTCGCCTGGAACCGCACCGCCTTGGCTCTTATCGCCACCGGTGTGGCCGCCACGCAGCTGCTACCGAAGTTCGCCATCACCGGGGGCCGGCGGATCCTCGGCCTGCCCCTCATCGCCCTCGGAGCGGTGGTGGCGGCCGCCAGCTTCCGGCAGTGGCGGGCCAACCAACGGGCCATGCGCCGGGGCGACCCGCTGCCGCATTCGGCCATGCCGCTCGTCCTTACCGTCGGCATCGTGGTGATCGGCGTTCTCGGGGTCGTGGTCGCCGCGTTCGGGAAGGGCTGAGGCGCAATGGCGGGCCCGCCAGGACCTGCAGGCCAGGCGGAGCCGGTGGGCCCCGGCGGCAGCGGCCTGGCCCGTGAACGCACCGTGCTCGCCTGGAACCGGTCGGGGCTGGCTCTGGTGGTCTGTATTGCCGTGCTGGTACGCAATCTCTGGCCCCTCGAAGGCGCCGGCGAGTTCGTCGCCCTCGGCGGCATCGCGGCGGCCGTGATTGTCTGGTCGGTCGGCATGATGGCCTACAGCACTTCAGGCGGCGCCCTCGAGGGGGGCCTCGTGGGGGAGAGGGTCTTCCGCCTGATGACTGTGGGCACCGTGCTGCTGGCGCTGGTGGGGTTCGTGCTGGCCTTTTTTGCTCCCACTTGAGGCGCGGTCCGGCTGTGAGGCGGTCCATCTGCGGGCCGTCGCCCTGCTTTAGAGGGCGTCTTCGGGTGCGGTGCCGTACACTCCGCACGGGACGCGTACGACCCGCCCCCGCCGCCTTTCGCCGCGTTAGGGTCAGGGGGACAATCGCGCCGCCGGGGCCCTTACGGGCGCTCCCGCCGAGCCATCACCGAAGGGAGCAGTGCCTGTGGGGACCACGGTCGGAGTCGTCGGCGCAGGGCAGTTTTCGGGCAGTTTCCTGCCCCTTTTCCGGTCTCACCCCGATGTTGACGGCGTTTTCATTACTGACCACCAGCCGAGCCGGATGGAACGGGCGGCCAGCCAGTTCCACCTGGACGGCACCTTTCCCTCGTTCGAGGCGCTGCTCCAATCCGATGTCGAGTGCGTAGCTATCTTCACCCAGCGCTGGACGCATGGCCCGTTGGTACTGGAGGCGCTCGAGGCCGGTAAGCACGTGTACTCCACCGTGCCTATGGGGATCAGCGAAGCCGAAATCCGGGAGATCCTGGACGCGGTCCGGGCTACCGGCTTGGTGTACATGATGGGCGAGACAAGTTATTACTACCCGGCCGCGGTCTATGCCCGCGAGCGCAATTCTGCTGGAGATTTCGGGCGGATCTTTTATGCCGAGGGTGATTACGTCCACGATATGGACCTTGGGTTTTACGACGCGTACCGCTTCAGTGGAGGCGAGCATTGGAAAGAAACGGCCAGTTTCCCGCCCATGCTCTACCCCACGCATTCCATCGGAGGGGTGCTGTCGGTGCTCGGCCAGCGGGCCGTCTCCGTAAGCTGTTTGGCCGTACGGGACGACCGGGACGATGGGGTGTTCGACCGCTCGGTGAGCATGTTCGACAATGATTTCAGTAATGCCACGGCGCTGTTCGAGCTGGCCGGCGGCGCCATTATGAGGACGAACGAGATGCGCCGGGTGGGTTACCCGTCTCATATACGCGAGTCCCGGTACCGGTATTTCGGCACGGAAGCGAGTTTCGAGCAACTGGCGGAAGTGAGCGTTTGGCAGGACAAAAACGGGGTGACCGACATTTCCGGTCTTCTCGTCCCTCAGCCCCTGCCCGAAGGCGAGCCCGGCCATGGTTTTGCCCGGGTGCACGACCGCAGCCGGTTGCCGGCGAGCTACTCCGGCCTCCCGACCGGCCACGAGGGCTCTCATCACTTCCTGGCCGACGATTTTGTGCGGGCCGTGACCACGCGCACTTTGCCGCCTGTCAACGCGTGGGTGGCGGCCGGCTTTACGCTCCCCGGGATAGTGGCCCACCAATCGGCGAACCGCGGCGGCGAACGCCTGCCGGTCCCCGAGATGGGAGATCCGCCGGCCACCGCCCGTTAATGGCGCCGGCTGAGGGCGCCGGCTGAGAGCGGCCCGCCGGCGGTCCTGGCCCATTTTCGGGGCCTCTCCCCGCTGTGGCCCGCTGAGTTGAGGCCTTTTCCTTCGTCCAAGTTCGAAGATGGCCGAGGAACCGGACGAGGGAAAGGACGGCGGCCGCCCCCTGCCGCGGGCGACGAACGCCCGCCCGGGAGTAGCCAAAGACATGCCGGAGGCCGGTACGTCGGGCGAGCAACAGCAGGAGGTGCCGGCCGGCCGGCCGGGAGCCGTTCCATGGGCCCGGGTAGTGATACAGAGCGCGGACGGTCGCCGCGAGGTGACGTGGCTGATCGGCCAGGCCCCACCGGACCTCACCGTCATCGATGCCCTGGCCCGTCTCCAATTGGCCTGCCGGCGCCGCGGCCAGCGCGTCCTCCTGGAAGAGGTGGCCGAGATGCTCGACGAGCTGCTTGAGCTGGCCGGGCTACGCCGGGAGTTCGAGTGGGACCCCGAAGGCGGGGAAGAGCCTGTCGACGTCGAGGAAGGAATGGATCCCGGAGATCCGGTCCCCTGAGATCTCGACCACCATGATGGCCCACGGCGTATAGCCACCGTCGGGGCTCGGTTTGTAGTGGGCGAAAGCCGGGGAGCCGTTGGCTTGGACGGGGACGAGCTTGGAACCCCTGCAGGCATGGCCCGGGCCGAGCATGAACCGGCCGATGTCGTCGGCCCCTTGCAGCCACATGGCGTAGGGCGGCATCGACTGGACGGCGTCCTCGTGGAGCAACCCGACCAGCTCGTCGATGTCGAAGCGCTCGAAGGCCTCGACGTACCTGGCCAGGAGCCGGCGTTGGCCGTCGTCCATGGCCGGTTGGCTGGGCCCGGTGTCGAGCGTCGATAGAGTGGCCCGGGCACGCTGCAGCGCGCTGTTGACGGCGGGGACGCTGGTGTCGAGCAGCTCCGCCACTTCAGACGCCTGCCACCTGAGCACCTCGCACAGGACCAGGACGGCCCGCTGACGGGCGGGGAGGTGCTGGAGGGCGGCCACGAACGCCAGCCGGATGCTCTCGCGCTCCTCGGCCAGCTCGGCCGGGTCCGCTTCCAGCGGCAGCACACGGTCGTCGGCAATGGGGGACACCCACGAACCCTCCGGCAGGACCGCCTCGAGGGAGGAGCCCACCGGAGGGCGCGACGGCCCGAGCTCCATCGGCCTGGCCCGGCGCTGGCGGGCCCTCAGCATGTCCAGGCAGACATTGGTGGCGATGCGGTAGAGCCAGGAGCGGGCACTGGACCGGCCTTCGAAACTGTCGCTCGCCTTCCAGGCCCTGACCAGCGTTTCCTGGACGGCGTCTTCAGCGTCAAAACCCGAACCCAGCATCCGGTAGCAGTAAGCGGTGAGCTCCCGGCGGTGAGCATCGAGTTCCTGGGGTGCGAGCGCACCGGGGCTGACGGTCACAACGTCGCATGCTACGCCAGCCCCGCGGCTCAGCAGACGGGTAGCCATAAGAGCTTGACGAACCAAGAGACGCGAACTCATCGCCCGGACCGTGTCGAAAGAGCCCGTTTTGAAACCCGTCCGGGTTGAAATAGACCGTTTTGGGACAGGGCGGGCAGGCGGCCCGGTGTTAGCGTTCGCTCGTTCACCCCGTCCATCGGCCCGAAGGGAGTTGCTACCCAAAATGAGCGTTCAGGACGTCCTTAACGAGAAAATAGCTCAAGAGCTCCTGACTTCTACGGAACCGGCCCGGCTGGCCTACACATGGAAAGACGGGACGCCTCGGGTCGTACCGGTATGGTTCCACTGGAACGGGTCCGAGATCGTCCTGTCTACCCCCCGGGCTGCCCCGAAGCTGAAGGTCCTCGCGGACCGGCCCGAAGTCGCCCTGACCATTGACAGCAACACCTGGCCCTATCACGTCCTGCTCATCCGCGGCACAGCCGCAGTGGCGCCGCACGAGGGCATCGTGCCCGAGTACGCCGCCGCGGCGGACCGTTATTTTGGGCCCGTACAGGGACCGGCGTGGATCGAGCAGGTGAAGGCGATGGGACTGGAGTCGGCCCGGGTCGTCATCACCCCGACCTACGCCGTGATCATGGACTTCGAGACGCGTTACCCGAGCGCGTTCGCCGCCGCCATGCAGCGGGCGCAGTCGGCCCAGTAAGCCGCTCGGGCCGTTCGTCCAGCCGCTAGGGGGCTACCCGGCCGGCGGCGGCCCTCACCCGGAGCCCGTGGGCCAGGAGTTGAGAAGAAAGCACGGCACCCACTCCTTCGCCCGCCCGCATCCTGAGGTCCAGGAGGGGCTCGAGGCCGAGCTGTTCCAGCACAGCCCCGTGGGCCAGTTCCCGGCTGCGTTGGCCCGCCACCAGGTGAGCGGCCGCACCGGGTTGGAGGCGGACCGCGCAAAGAGCGGTCACCGAGGTGGCCAGGCCGTCGAGGATCACGGCCCGGCCGCCTTGAGCCGTCCCGAGCACGACCCCGGCCAGGACCACGAACTCCGGCCCACCTACGGCCGCCATCGCCGGTAGGGGGCCGGGGGACGGCCCGAGACGAGCCCGGGCGCGGGCCACGGCGGTATCGACGACCTTGCGCTTCCTTTCCAGCGTGGCGCTGTCGCCCCCCGCCCCGAGCCCCACGGCCTGTTCGGCGTCGAGCCCCAACAACAGTGAGGTGAGCGCGGCGGCCACCGTCGTATTGCCCACTCCCGCTTCGCCCAGCGCCACGATGTCCTTGGCGCTGGCCCGGCCGAGCTCGTAGCCCTGCTGGAGGAGGCGGTCTACGTCGCCTGAGGGCAAGGCGTCGTCTTCGACCAGGTCACCACGGCGCCCCACTGGGCGCAGGTCGACCGCCCCGCTGACCACCGCACCGTCGACGCCGGCGTCCACCGCGACGACGCGTAGGCCGGCGGACCGGGCCGCGGCCGCGCCGAGCGACTCCCCGGCCACGGTGGCTTCGAGCACCTCACGCGTCACCGTGGAAGGGTAGGTGGAAACGGCATGCCTCGTGACCCGGTGGTCGGCGGCGGCCAGCACCAGGCACCCGTTTTCTATGGTGTCGATGCCGAGCGCCGCCAGGCGGTCGATCGCTCTGTCCAGCACGCCGAGCGACCCGGGCGGCGTGAGGAGGGTGTCTGCTCGGTCACGGGCCCCGACGACGGCGCCCTGGTCGGGGGCCTGCAGCTCGGAGGCGGCCGGCGATTTGTTGGCGGCGTCCCACCGTTCGTGCAGCACCACGTCGTCGAGGGGCGCCCGCCGGGACCAGCCCGCCCGTTCGAGCCCGGGACTTGGCGGCAGCTCGTCCGGCCACCCGAGGCACAGCCACCCCAGCGTCTCTACGCCGGCGGGCAGGCCGACCAGGGCGGCGAGCTCGTCCGGCGGGAAGAGCGTCACCCATCCCATCCCGATGCCTTCGGCCCGGGCGGCGAGCCACAGGTTCTCGATGGCGCACGCGCAGGACCACATATCGGCGTCGGGGAACGTGGCCCGCCCGAGCACACCGGCCGGCGCCGCTCTCCGGTCACAGCAGACGACGACGCCTAAGGGCGCCTCCCGGATCCCGTCCAGCTGGAGGTCGAGCATCCGCCGCCGGGTGTCCTCGGCCAGCAGGTTGGCCTGGCGCTGGCGCTCTCGCTCGGCGATGACAGCCGCCCGCTCCCGGGTCCCGGCCTCCGTGACCAGCAGGAAGCGCCAGGGCTGGGAGTGCCCGACGGAGGGCCCGGCGTGGGCGGCTGACAGTACGCGTTCGACTATGCCCGGGTCGATCGGGTCGGGCCGGAACCGCCTGATGTCGCGGCGGCCGGCGACGACGGCGTAGAAGGCCCGGCGGTCTTGGTCACCGAACCGCCACGACCGGGGGTTGGCCGCTCGTTCTGCCGCGGAGGAGATGTCCCCCACCACCGGCACAGGGCGCGCCCAGGTGGCCGGGCCGGTGGCGCCGGTACCACCCCGGGGCCGCTC